>JBCBHI010000024.1:0-16098 GCA_038525885.1 Bacteroidota bacterium | reverse complement strand
TGAAAGTGGGCAGAAGGTTCTGCCCACTTTCATTTTGAAGGTACTTATACGGATAACTCAATAAGGCCAACCGTTGATTTTCGGTTGTAAAAGTTTCTACAAACTCCTTTGAAAATGGGATATTATTCCGCCACTTGTCAAGCTCGTTCCCAAAGGCCGGATCACCGATAGGCGAGAAATGCGCTACAAATACGGGTTCATCAGCTATCTCTTTCCCTTCAAGGGCGGGCACAAGACTCTGCCCGTCCATTCTCAGCTCTCCAGGCACTTCTATCCCAGCCATCTCAAGCAAAGTAGGAAAAAGGTCTTCTGCCTTTACGAATTCTTCAACCAGCCTAGGCTTATACTTCTGAGGAAGAGATATAAACAATGGTGACTTAATACCATTTTGCCAGTTTTGCCCCTTATTTCCTCTAAACCCGTTTACGTTTCTACCTTGCCACTCCTCGGGTGTCAGACGAACAGGATAGCTGCTCACATTAGGACCATTATCGCTTAAAAACACAACGATGGTATTATCATCTATCCCTAGTTCACTTACCTTGTCAATCACCCGCCCGATGTTATAATCGAGGTTATCGATCATTCCGTATAAGGTTGAAAGGTTCTCAGAAAGTCCTTTCTTTCGATATTTCTCTATAAAGTGGTCAGGGGCACGCCATGGGGCATGAGGAGCCAAATGTGGGATATAAGCAAAGAAGGTTGAGTCTTTGTTTCGCTCCAAAAAATCCAGGGCCATGTCTGTAATCGCATCGGTGGTAAAACCACTCGTCTGGACATGTTCACCGTTCAACAATCCAGTATTATCATAATAGTTATATAGTAATGAATAATACGCCTCCGAAAACCCTCTATCCCAGGGAAAATAACCATTGGCCTTACCGGAGTGCCACTTGCCCCACATAGCAGTCTGATAACCATTTTGTTGAAATACCTCTGATATTAGCGTTTCATCCAAATTAATGTAGTCTCTCCCAGCATGCACCCCTGAGACCCCTGTCCTTAAAAAGTTCCTGCCGGTTAAAAGTGAAGCGCGTGTGGGTGCACAAACACTGGCAACATGGAAATTATTAAAACGAACGGCATGCTTACCCAAACTGTCAAGATTAGGGGTTTCTAAGACCGAATTACCGTGTATGCTTAAATCATCAAAGCCCAAATCATCAGCCAGAATTAATATGAAATTGGGTTTCCTTTTTACCTTGGCAGTCTCCCCAGTACATGACAACAAGGCCATGGGCAAACAACAAAGTAACACTAATCGGTTTCGCATAGGAAGACGTTTCATTGCTTGGTCTGTGTTGAATATTATTGATGGTCTAATATTAAAGTACTCGATGAAAAGATCTGCTATCCTTTCATATTTAAAGGTAACGGCTACCCTAAATCTCTTACCTCGTATTTCCTGAAACTGAACAGCCTAACTCACGGAGTATTCCTTTCCACAAATTGCTTAAAACCCGTTTGATACTTGAGGCTTTACTTGTTTGAAAGACCCAGGCATGAGCTAGGCCAATATCTTCAGCAAGTTTTGTCTTGGGAAGTAGGCTGCTGCTGGTAACCTACAGAGAGGTTAAATGAATCATTCGGCCCCAATAGTCCTTCTGAAGGAGGCAAATGATACACTAGGGTCTAAACTTCTATTCGCTGTATAAACTATTGAATTCAAACCACGTCAAGGCCACCATTCTTTAGACCATTCAGGGCTTTGGTAAAGAAACCTAAAGGAGTTTCCAAGCAAGCTCTTGATTTTGGAGGTAGAACCGTAGATCTTAAGATTACCATGAGTACTATTCCTATCAGAGGTATCCAACCTACCTTAAGTGGAGCTGAACTTAAAGGAGGATTCAGTCTCAGAAGGCTATCGGGCCTGCTGGAAGGAACAGACATGGTCCAGGAAATCCACCGGCATGACTTCTTTTTTATTCTGGTGATAGAAGAAGGAACAGGAAATCATGAGATTGACTTTTCACCCTACCCAGTCACGAAGGATTGTGTTTTTTTCATGCGACCAGGACAGGTTCATAAACTCACGCTTCATGCAGGTTGCACAGGATACTTGCTTCAGTTTAGCTCAGAGTTTTTCTATCCAAAAGATAGAATGTCCAGACAATTACTTTACCAAGCGAGTGGGCATTGTCAGTTGGAGGGAAAAGAAACGAAAAGGCTGGTCTCGCTACTAAAACAGATATTTGAGGAGCAGAAAAGTAGATCAGAGGGGTATTTGGAGATGATAAAGGCAAATCTCAATATCCTCTTTATTGAGTTAGTTCGAAACTGGAAGCGCAATAAAAATCCTGTACCCCATACGGCACCTCACAGCCAAGAGCAATTGCAAAGATTGCATGATTTAGTGGAGGCACACCTGCGGGAGTTAAAACAAGTATCTCAATATGCAGAGATGATGAATTTGTCTATCTATCAGGTAAATGCCATTACTAAAGAAACGCTTGGTAAGACATGTTCTGAGTTTATTAATGACTTAATCGTTTTGGAATCGAAAAGACATCTCTTGGTTACTTCAAATCAGGTGAAAGAAATAGCCTTTCAATTGGGCTATGAAGATGTATCCTATTTCAGTAGGTTCTTTAAAAAGCATACGGGGTACTCTCCCGAAGCCTTCAGAAATGCCTGTAGCTAAGGCCTGTGATTTGTCTCAGTACTCTATTTTCGTCCCACTCAATTTGATTTTTGTCCTAGCATCCGCTGACATCCATTGCCGAGTTTTGAATCATCAAATATTTAACCCGGATTATGCATTAGCACTTCGTGATGAGGGGTTAAACAGCAATAAATCAGGGACTTTCCTGAATGAATCGTAGCACCGCTACGGTGATTGAGGGAAAGTTAGCGGAGCGACTGATTTGCAGCTGTTTAGCTCCGCAATAGATTTCCTAGTGCATATTCCGGGTTTAAGGCTCTGGTACCGCTGGGCTCGTTTCCAGACGGAAGTTGACCGACTCTCTCTGCTCGCGCGCCAGAAATACATCATTGATGGCGTCGTAGGTGATGAGATCAAACAGGGTAGGGATGAGGTCCCTGCCGTCGTAAGCCAGCAAACCGTAGGATTCCCGTTTTTTCACGATCACTACCTCGTCCTTGATTACTTCCAGATAAGAGTACCGGGGAGGTAGAAGTTCATACCCGTCCGGATCCAGCAAGCCAAACCGCTCCTCTCGCTGAGCTAGGAATCTGCCTGAAGGAAGCAGCGTGATGGAAGAGTACTCAAAAGGAAGCACCGTGTTGCCATTTACATCGATGATGCCGTATTGGCCTCTCTGTTTTACTACGGCCCTGCCTTGGTCAATGAAGAATGGCTCATCGTACAGCGGCTGTATTACGAGCCTTTCGTGCGCATCGATGGCGCCCCAACGCCCTCGCAGCTGAATGGCTGCCCGGTCTTCAGAGTAAGCAGCCACGGAATCATAGCGGTTCGCTACTCGTAACCGAGCCTGGTCGTCCACAAACCCAAAGCGGTTAGAAATTTTGACCGGGAAGAACCCTTCGGTTACTGGATACAGGCTCTGGAAGCCTTCGGAGCCTTTCATGGCACGTTCACCGTCCAGCGTCAAAATTCCTTGCTCATCACCGTCCTGATAGGCATAAAATTTATCGGAGATAGGGAGGGACAGGGAATCGTACTGGGGGGATACTATCCATTCTCCAGCCCAGTTCTTTAGGCCCACCTTTCTTTCTTCCTCTAGCAGAAAGCCATCCGGTCTGGGTTCTAATCTACCCGTGGAACGAAAGAACAAGGATTGATCGGCCAACCTCCGAATCTCCGTGAGGGCGCCTACTTTCCTGCGGAAAAGGGATGGGGATATTATCGCCAGGCTGGCTTCCTCTGGGGTACGGACCCAGCTTCCGGCAGTATCTATGATGCCCTGTAGCCCATGAAACTTAACGATAGCATGCTGGTACCGAAAGGGCTGTGGAATAGTATCGTAAATGCAGGCCAAGGTTACCTTGCCCGATGAATTCATGAACCCCCAGCGGCCAAACTGCCTAACGGGGAAATATCCTTCTTGCAGCGGCATTACCTCCTCGTAGGGTTCCTGGTTTATTTGGAAACCCACCGGATTCCAGATATCCCAAGCCAGGGAGTCGCCAAACCTGCGGGCGGCAAAAAAGTAGTCAGACGCACGGTACAGGGTATCATACTGAGTGGGCACGATGACCCGGCCGAAGATGTCCACCGCACCCAGCAATCCATCCACTTCCATAGTGGCTAGTCCTCCCTCAAAGGGCCCCAGGCTAGCCTCGTACCCAGGTAGATGGAAAATCCCCGTGGAGTCATTCCAAAGGATATCGGCTGGTCCTGCTTTGAGCTGGTAACTGCCTTCTGCAATCGGCCCAATGTGATCGGCCTCGAACCGATGGACCGTGTCCCGGTTCTGGGTAAATACCCACCAGGCATCGTACCGTTCGCAGCTCACACTATCCTCCTCCACAAACACAATGCTGCGATACTCGGGGCTTAGTATGATTTCGCCTTCACGGTTTATCAGGCCCATTTTCCCGTTGGCATACACCTTGGCGTACTTGCCTTCGAAAGGAAAGAGCTGGTCAAACAAAAAGGTGGTGATCCAGCGCCCTTCAATATGGTACAAGGCCGTTTTGCCCTTGGGGTTGGTGACCGAAAGCAGGGTGTCGTCCAAGGGTACTATCTGCTGGTACTCAAAAGGCAGTACCGTTCCCTCCTTGGGGTGTAGTAGTCCGTACCGCAATTGGTTTTCTACCCATTTGCGGGCGATGAAGTAACTCCCAAATGGCTCCAGGGAGAAATGCCGGAAAGGAATGACCACTTCTCCTGCCGCGTCCAAAGTGCCGAACACCTGCCCACGGAAGTAGTTTTTCCGTTCCGATGCCAAAAATGTCTGATCCGCTAGGGGTTGCAAGGTATAGTACCGTGGAGGCGCTATGCGCTCCTCGTTTTTTACATCCAGCAATCCCCAAAAGCCATTCTGCTTGTACCCAATTCGCTCTGCCTCTATGGTAAGCGTGGTATCGTGCGACCAACCTAAAAAATCATAAGCGGCCGACACCACCGTATTGCCGTTGGCATCTCGAATGCCCATTTGGTCTGCTTCTGCGAATCGTGCAAAAGGTTGGGTATAGGCTTTTGAGGCTATCAGCCAAAGGCCTACACATAGCATGCTGGCCATCAGCCAATCTCTTCCCTGCATAGAACCGCAAAACAGGTTATCCCTGGATTAATTCACAAACTACAATGAAACAAACGGGAGAAATAGCTGGCTTATGACTTGAGCTTCTCGTTGTTCTTGTGGCGAGTGGCGTCTCGTTTCGTCTTTTTCTCTATATTTTTTTGAAACGCCTCGGTCAAATTAACTCCGGTCTGGTTAGCCAGGCAGATGAGTACCCAAAGTACATCGGCCATTTCGTCCCCCAGATCCTTGTCCTCATCCGACTTCTTAAAGCTCTGTTCGCCGTACTTTCTGGCCATGATGCGGGCTACCTCACCTACCTCTTCGGTTAGGATAGCCATATTGGTGAGTTCATTAAAATATCTCACCCCGGTAGTGGTGATCCATTCATGCACTTGTTCCTGGGCCTGAGCCAAGGTGATTTCCTGCTCCTTCATTTCTTGTCTTTGGTATCTATAAGGATGGTAACTGGACCATCGTTTAGGAGGCGCACCTTCATGTCTGCGCCAAATTCGCCAGTAGCCACTGATTCACACAGTTGAGTTTCCAAGGTTTTTACGAATTGTTCATACAGAGGAATAGCCACTTCGGGCCTGGCGGCTTTTATATAGCTGGGGCGGTTGCCCTTTTTTGTACTGGCATGCAAAGTGAACTGACTCACCACCAGAGCCCGCCCTTGGGTATCCAGCAGGCTTTTGTTCATCACCCCTTCCTCATCATTGAATATGCGAAGGTTCGCGACTTTCCGAGTAAGCCAGTCAATATCCTCCTGGGTATCTGCATCCTCAATGCCTAATAATAGGAGCACCCCAGTGCCAATCTCACCGATCACACGGTCGGCTACCGTCACGCTGGCTTCCGCCACACGCTGAATAACAGCAATCATAAATTACAGGGCTGCGATTTGGTCTGATTCGTAAGTGTGAACACCCTTCTCCCCTTGGTGGGCAATGGCTCGCATGCCTTTGGCTACCTGCTCACCGCTTATGGGGCGGAATTTTTTTAGTCGGCCCTTCAGGGCAAACTGTAGGCTATTGAGTAGTTTTACACTCACCTCCTCCTTGCCACGGCGTTCTTCACGCTCACCAAACAAACTGGCGGGACGGAATATATGCAAA
Organism: Bacteroidota bacterium; assembly: GCA_038525885.1. GTDB lineage: Bacteria > Bacteroidota > Bacteroidia > Cytophagales > Cyclobacteriaceae > DMST01. The sequence goes on along the minus strand of JBCBHI010000024.1, from coordinate 9,815 downwards.
CTCTGGTAGGAAAGTTCTTTCAAGGATTCCTCCACTTCTCCTTTCAGGCTCAGGTAAAAGTTCCTTGAATTGGCTTTAGCCCCAATGGATGACACCAGAAAGAAGTTTTCGCTGCCATTGGCTAGGGCAAGTTTGGCAACGTCCATGACGTATTGGTAATCTACTTGGCGGAAAACTTCCTTGCTTCCGGCCTTCTTGATGGTAGTACCCAGGCAACAAAACACATCGGTTGCTTCCACCAGCTGCCGCATCTCTTCTACTTCGTCCAACTCCACAATTAACTGTACCAGCCGCTCATGGGTAAATCCCAATTCTCTACGGGTAAGCGTAATGATGGTCCGGTAGTGATCATCTTCTATGAGTTGGTTCAATAGTGCCCGGCCAACCAAACCAGTGGCTCCCACCACAAGTGCGGTACGTCTGTTCATATGGGTGCTTTGGTGATCTGTAAGGCTAAAATAACAGAAAAATGGAGATCACCGGGGGCGAAAACAGAACCGCCCGGCCTCCATATGTAAGAAATGGAGACCGGGCGGCAAGGCCGAGGGTAGAAGAATTTACCCTACGGCGATGTTTTCTGCTTGGGCCCAGGTTTTGAACAGAGCCAGCATTTCCCCTTGTATCGCCTGCGTTTTATCCTTGGCGTACCATTTCTGAACTACCTCTACAAACTGTTGGTAGTCTCCGTCTTCTTGCTTCCGAAACTCCATTACCATGTCTTGTACAGGCTCAGGACGAGGCCCCCAGGTACCCAGTTCTTCTCCGCTCTCTTTGTGCAGAGCCACTAGCTTAGGGATCGAGCGGCCCCCGTTAGTCAAGTACTCATCCATGATGGGTAAGTTCTCATCCCGTAGTAGGTAGTGCAGCGTAATCTTCCCTTCTGAGGCTTCTGCAATTTTTTCAAATACGGGAATATTCTGAGCTGCATCACCACACCAACCTTCAGTAAGGACTACCCAATCCATAGGCGGAAGGGAGGGCAGAATTTCCAAAACCTCTGCATTCAGCGTAGTCGTCTTGTCCAGCCGCTTCATCCGGGCCACATTCATTTTAGTATAATGAAGATATGCGTCCGAATGGTTGGTGCCAGTGGCCTTATTCTCCGAATACAATCGGTCTATCAAGTCGCGGTATTCAGCGTAAGAATACGCGTTACTTAGGTCTTGTTTGGTTATGTTACCCATTTGTAAAATCGTTTTTGTCCCATTGGGAAGTACAGACAAAACCCATCCTAGGAAGGTCAGGTTCTTTCAAGTTCCGGGAAAGTGGAGGAGTGTCCTATGGGTTACATTAGCCCACCTGGCGCATTTCTTCTACCTTCTGCTTTAGTAGCGTCTGTACTTTCTCAAGCAACAGCAGTAGGTAGTTGATTTTTTGCTCAATGATATCCTTTTCTGCGTCCTCTTGTATGGCCTGACGGATATCCGTGATGGTATTGATCACCTTCTGGTTTTGCAGCATGTGCAGCGAAGGGTTGATCTTGTGCAGGATCTGCCGTACGGTGTTCCACTCGTTGAAGTGCATGGCGTCCCGCAGCTGCTGAGGTACCCGGGTAAACTGTTTCTCGTACAGCGATAGTACCTCATCTAAGAAAGCCTGATCTCCTTTCGAGATGGAGAGTAACGCATCTAGGTTGATCTGGTCGTTTAGCCCCAAATCGTTGGTTTCGCCCTGCTGGATCAGCTTGCGACCCTCCAGGTGAATCTGGTCTACACAGAAGCGTTGGATCATACTGTGCAACTGGTTGGGCGAAAACGGTTTGGTCAGCATGCCATCAATCAACGACCTATCCAGCTTGCCGGTAGCATCTTCGCTAAAACCAGTGAGCGCGATAATGGGAGTTTCTTGGTGGTTAGACAATCGGCGGATGCTCACGATGGCATCGAAACCATCCATGACGGGCATTTGCAGGTCCATCAGAATCATTCCGTAGGTATTCTCTTCGGCCAGATTCAAGGCCTCCATACCATTGTCCGCTTTGTCCACCTCTATGTTCCATTGATTGAGGAACTCCGTGGCCACTAGTTGATTGATGCGGTTATCCTCTGCTAGCAGTACCCTTAGAGATTCAAAGGGCATCAGGGTTTCTTCCTCCGGGTGGCTGCGCCGTTTTACAGCCTCTTCATCCACCACATCCATGGGAATGTTGAAGTAAAACCGGGAGCCCTGTTTCACCTTACTGGTTACGTGTATAGTACCTCCTTGTAGCTCTACTAGCTGCCGGGTGATGGCCAACCCCAGGCCGGTGCCTCCGTGAGTCCGGGTGGTAGATTTGCTGGCCTGCTGGTACTTCTCAAATATGAGGTCTACCCGTTCTGGGGGTATTCCCATCCCGGTGTCTTCTACCTCAAACAGGAGCTCGGCCTTGTCACGGATCTGGTCTACTAGACTTACCCGAATCTTCACGTAGCCACGCTCCGTGAACTTAATGGCGTTGCTCACCAGGTTGGTGATGATCTGATTGAGACGTACCGGGTCGCCTGCTACCAGCTGGGGTACGTCCTCTTCTATGACGGCAAATAGCTCTATTCCTTTTTGCTCGGCGGTATACGAGTACATCTTGGCGATGCCCTGCATGAGCTCCGCCAGGTTGTATTCAGTTTTCTCAAAAGTGATTTTTCCTGCCTCTATTTTGGAGAAATCCAGAATATCATTGATAAGATTGAGTAGGTTCTCTTCCGAGAACTTTATGTTATCCAATAGCTCCTTCTGGTCCTCTCTGGGAGACCGCTGCATCAGCAGTTGGGTCAGGCCTATCAAGGCATTCAGCGGGTTACGCAGTTCGTGGCTCACCACAGAAAGAAACTGCTCCTTCTCCTGGCTCAGCCGTAGAGCCTCCTCCTTAGCATTCACCAACTGATCTTCCATTTCCTTCCTACGGGTGATCTCATTCTCTACCACCACATACTTGGAAATGTGCCCCTCCTCATCGAAAACCGGGTTCACGTTCATGTGTACCCAAATGGCCGTGCCATTCTTCTTGTACTTAACTACATCCCCGGAAATGCTCTGCCCCTCATCGATGGCTTTGTCCAGCTTCTCCAGGAATTTCCGGTCGGTCTGCTCACCATACAGGAATTGCCGCGGACGGCGTCCTGCAATTTCAGAGAACGAATATCCTGTCATTTTACGGAAACCATCATTTACCCATTCTATCCGCTTGTTAGAATCGGTAATGATCACCGAATTGTCGGTTTTATTCGCTACCAACGCCAAATCGGCGATCAAATCCTCGGTTCGTTTGCGTTGGTTAATGTCCTTTTCTATGACCAGGCAACCAATTACGGATTGCTTTCTCCGTAGTGGGCTCAGGGTAAGCTCACTCCAAAAGTCCTGTTCGTCTGGGTTGGTAAACCGGATCTCCATGGTCTGCCCAATCCCCTGGCGGATATTCTCCAAAATATTGGAGAACGTGAGGTGATAACTGGGCGGAAGCAGGTCATTGGTATGCTTGATGGCCTTAGGGTCCATATCCAGATGATGCCGGAGGTGGTCCGAGAAGGCTTTGTTATATCGTAATATCTTTTGGTTGAGGTCTACTACCCATATGCGCAACTCGGACGTATTGTACGCCGCACGCATGATGTCATCGTCTAGCAATGAGGGTTGTTGGGCAGTATTGGTTGGGGTGGCCGATCCAAAAATGCAAAGGGTCTCAGTGCTGGTATGCGGCAGAATGGTAGCATTCACAAAACAAGCCCGGATCTGGTCTCGAGTATCAGTAAAAGTGAGTAGCTGCGAAAACAGCATTCTGCCCGAAGCAAAATCTCCCTCAAATAGGTTGCTAATTCCTTCCGAAAAATCTAGAAAAACATCCGGGAACCGCTTGTGTTTTCCGCCTCCCAATAGATCGTAAAATGCATCATCTCCTTGAATAAGGGTGCCGTCCGTTTTCAAAACGAAATTGCCAGGCAGTTGATGAGAAGAGGGAGTAGAATTCACAGGGAAGAAGTAACTGTACGTTTCTTATCTACGGTAGTTGTCTAGAAGTTGGTTCTACTTTCCCTACATGGGAAAGAGGTAAGGTGTCTATCAAACGGTTTATTTCGATTGAATGTTTCTGGATAATAAAGTAAGCATACCAATTGCTATAAAAAAATTCAGGATTAGCCTAAGTAAGTAATTTGTAACGATTATCCTTTTAGTCTACGTTTTTATGCTTAGAGGCAGGGTTAATTGTTTCCAGAAATGAATCGTTGGGGTAGGGGAGTGATGCGCAACCGCCAACGGCCTCCTACCTTTTGTACAGATTGGCCTTTCCAGAGCAACCATATACTTGCTACGGCCAACCCCCCTGAGCCAAGCAGCACCCTTTGGTTCAATGAAAATGGCCTGCCTTGCCTTATTTCGTTGGCCTGATCTATGACTAAGTATCCCAGAGCTGCTACTCCCAGGCTGGAGCCAATCGCTTTGTTTCTCCGCCGGCGCACATCACGATCCCCAATTTCTATGGCATCAATGTTTTTCAAGGCCACGGTGTCCAGAGTGAACCGGAGGTCGCCTTCTGGGGTGAATCTTTCCAACACCTGTAGCGTCCATTCTTTAGAGTCTTTCAGACGGTACCGTATGGTATCTCCAGGGTAGTACCATACGGCCTGCTGGCTGCCCATGCGTTCAAACAATAATACTTCAGGATTGTCCTGTCCGTAAGAGGGAATCCAACCACTGGCTGCAATACAAGTCAACAGCCAAAGGCGCAATAGAGGATGGGTCATAGTTAGTCTTTAAGGTACAGACCAGATTTATCTCCAAAATGTACTAAGGACCCTTCAGGAAGTAGTTGGGTAGTTTATCAGTGGTTAATCTTCTTTCTAAGATGGTTGTTGTGTTCAGTTATTGTAAAGAAAATGAACACGCGGTGCTTATGTGTTCATTTTTCGCCCTCTGACTTATCATATGTCCAGAAAACTCTAATTTTTTGAGCATGACTACCTCCAGCCTTCATTTTACTGGACATATCCATGGCTTGTGTTCATTAATTGAAAAATATTGGACACATGCTGCTTTCTTGTCCAATAATTGAACGAGTTTTGCGTTCATGTTCAGCATGTGTTTAATTCTTGGACATGGATAGAATCCCTTTTGATCGTACCCAACCCTTCAATCAGCTTCCGCTGTTGCCGTTAGCCAATGAGGCGCTTACAGATCCTGCGGTATTGCAAGCCTGGGGCTATGCAGGTAGGCAGCTGTTTGGGCTCCGGTCCAACTTGTTTCGGTTGCCCAATCCCGATATGCTCGTCAATACCCTCTCACTACAGGAAGCCAAGAGTTCGTCAGCCATCGAGAACATATTTACGACCGAAGATGAGTTGTATAAGGCTGTTTCTGACACCGTAAAAGAGGAAGAGGCCAATCCCTCTACCAAAGAGGTTTTGCGGTACCGCGAGGCATTATGGGCAGGGTTCCGGGGTATCCGGCAGAAACAAAGGATTGATCTGGAAACCATCCTGGAGGTGTACCGCAAAATTAAAGATACCAGCCAAGGGATACGCCCCCCGGTTAGCCAAATTGTAATACAACGTGGCGACAGCGAGTTTCGGGCTGGAGAAGTGGTATACACTCCTCCACGAGGCAGGGGTGTGCTGGAAGAAAAGATGAGCAACCTCATCGAGTATTATCATGGCTCCGAGGAAGCAGACCGGGTAGACCCTCTGCTTAAAATGGCGGTTGCGCATTATCAGTTCGAGGCTATTCACCCATTTACTGACGGAAACGGAAGAACGGGCCGGGTGCTAAATCTATTGTACTTGGTACAAGAAGGGTTGCTAAGCCATCCGGTGCTCTATTTGAGTAAGTATATCATTCAGAACAAGGACGATTACTATTACCACTTGGGTGCAGTTTCCTCTCGCCAAGACTGGAAAGGCTGGTTGCTGTATATGATGAAAGGCGTAGAGCAAACGGCCCAGCATACTAACCGGGTAATTGATGCCATCCTTAGCCAAATGGAAGCTACCCTGGAATATGCCCAAGAGGAACTGAAATGGTATTCTAAGGAAGTGAACGAGGCCCTGTTTACCCAGCCCTATTTGAAGCCCCGTTTGCTGGGTGAGGTGCTGGGACGTACCAGCCGAACCACGCTAACCAAATACGCACAAGAGCTTACCCGCCTCGGTATTCTTACCCCTAAGCAGGATGGTAAGGAGGTCTTCTATATCAATAACGACTTAGTGAGAATCCTGGAAGGATAGGGCTGTCTCTAAGATACATTAACCTGCCGGACTGATGGAGATTTATACTTATAACCTGAATTCGGGATAAGGTTTGGGCGTATCCCATGCCGTCGCCCGCTATTGCGGGCTTTGGGCTTGGGTCGCGCTGGGCGGCAATCCGCTGTCGGCACTCGCCCGGGGCGCGCAGCCTGCCTACCCCATGCCCTCTGGGCCCAGCAACGGGCTCAAATAAAGCGGGGCCACCCAGGCCTCTATCGCTTACGCAGGAATCTTAATTTACTGATTACCTCGCCGTTGTTGGTGTTTTAGCGAAGCGACACCAACAACTAACCGCAGTATAGTACCCCTCCCAACTCATAACCCTAGGTTAGCCTATTGCCTTGTTGAGAATTCTCCCGCCTGCCGATTAAAACCGTAAGCGCACGCTCACATTGGGAGTAAAGGGGAGCAGAAACTTATCCGAGACAAAGGATTCGAAGATGTCATCACCTTCCTCAGTTTCGTCAATATCGTAGCCATAGTTCCTACGGAAAGGGTTATCGCGGTTCAGAATATTCAGCAGCGAAATTCCGGCTTCGCCTTGCACCCGCGCTTCTGAGTTCCCAGGAAAACGGTACCAGGCCGAGGCATCTACTCGGTGGTAGGCGGCCAACCGCTCTGCATTAGGCTCACCGAAGGTAAACTTGTAGACCAACTCGGTTTCGTCTTCTTCGTCAGGTTGCAGTTCAAAGGAAAGAGCCTCGGTATAGGGCAGGCCGGATTTGTAGGTGTAGCCCATCGAGAACTCGAAAGGCCCCGTGCGGTAGGACTGGGAAAGCTGTATTTGGTGGCGAATGTTGAGTGCAGAGGGAAACTCATCCAGCCCCAGCTCAGGTATCTCCGCTCGCGAATCCTGGAAGGCATAGCTAGCCCACAACCGCAGGTTCTTCCACCGCCGTTTCACCGTGAGGTCTAGGCCCATTACCTGGTCACTGCCCCGGTCCAGCAAGTCTTCGTTGGGCAAGGAAAAACCAAAATTGACTGCCGCCAATCCGTCTAGCCGTTTGGCATACAGGTCCAAGTCTATCACCCAAATAGAGTTGTCATACATGGCGCCTATCATCACTTGGCGGTTTACCACCTCGTTTACCTCCTCTTCGTCATCCGCAAAAATCCACTGCTGCTCAAAAGTGTGGGTGAAGTTAAAACTCAACTCCTGCAAGGCCGAAAGCGATTGCCGGTATTGGCCTACCGTTGCTTTGAAGAGCCATCGGCTGTTGGGAGTGTAGGTAAGGCGTAGTTGGGGGTCTATCGCCATCGAATTTGTGGTCGCCGAATACTGGGACCGTACTCCTGCGGCCAAGTGCCAGGCCGTATTCCAATCGCCTATGTATTCCAGAAACCCCGCATGCAAAATCCCCTCTGAGTCTATGGGTTCTTCCGGTTCGTCCTCGGGGTCCATGGGTTCCAGGTTATTAGAAAACAACTGCGACAAGGAGACCCCATAGAGATTGTATTGGTAGCCAAACTGCAATACATGGCCCTTTGCCGGTGTATAGGTATTGGTGAGTCGTAGCTCGGTATTGACAACTGAGTTTTCCCGAAGTTCTTGCTCGGTTACATTTCGGTCTATCTCCTCCTCCAGGTATTGGTTCTCCAGCCCATAGGTCATGAAGTAGTTGACACGAGAGGCGCTCAGGTCTGTTTGCCATTTTGCACCCCAGCGGTGGTTCCATTGTAAATTCGCCCCCAGCTGTACTATCTCATGGTTCTGAAAATTATAGATCCCCTCATCACCTTCTTCAATCACAAACCCCTCCTCGTCCGGGGCTTCTTCCTCCTCTTCGCCGGGTTCTCCCTCTCCGTCTTCCTCTAGAAAGGAATCATAGGCCATTATCCCTGAGGATCGAATGGCACTCACCTGTATCCGGTCTTGCCCGGTAGGCTGCCAAGTGAAAACCAAGTTGAGATCATCGAAGGACAAACGGCTGTTGTACCGAAATTCGTCGTTGGTAAACTCCTGCTGCTCTTGGGTGATGCTCCCCTCAAAAAGCTTGCTGCTGTAGGCATTGAAGGTAGGGGTGGCCCACAGTTCGTTGTAAGAGCGGCGCGCTCCCACCAGCAGGTGCGCCTGCTTTTTGAATAGAGGCACATGGGCAAAGGCATCCAGGTGCGTCAGGTTAAAGTGCACTTCGGCAGTAGGTTTTTCCGGCACCGAGTCCCGGGTCATGATCTGCAACATGCCTGCAGTGGCATTGCCGTAGGCCACGGGTATGTAGTTCTTGTAGACATCTACCGCCCCAATACTGGCGGGGATGAAAGCTGAGATATTGCCAAAATAGTGTGAGGCCGAATAGATAGGGATGTTGTTCCAGTAGATGAAGGTATTGTCCCGGCCACTGCCCCGCACGTTGATACCCGAGGCGGTTTCATCCGTAGAGCCCACCCCCGCTATGATCTGTGCCGAAAGCAGGATGTCCCGTTCGGACAGCCCAGGTAGAATCTCCATCTCTTGCGGCAGAATGGTCACCTTGGTAGCCCGCTCATCCGTCAGAATACCGTTGGTGATGTACTCCCGGATAAGCACCTCCGACAGTGCGGTTACGTTGGACTTAAGTGCTAGGGTAGCCTGACTATAGTTTTGTAGGGTATCTGCCAGGATGTACTGTGGGCGGTAGCCCAGAAAGGAGAATTCTAACGTGAGCCCGGCAGGTTCCTCCAGCAAAAAGTTGAAGCGGCCATCTTCATCCGCGACAAAACCCTGGTGGGTGCCCCCTATGCGTACCGTAGCAAACGGTAAACCCAGGCCGCTCTCCTCATCCACTATCCTCAGTTGTACCGGTATGGACTCATGGGGCACTATGGTGATATAGCCGCCCTCCAGTTCGCGGTAGGTAAGCTGCACCTGGCCTAGCAGGTTCACTAGTACGGCCGTGAGTGGTTCGTCCGTAACCGAAAGGCTGGCCGTTTTGCCACGAAGATATTTGGGTGCATAGGAGAAATGGAGGTCGTACTTTGCCTCCAGGTCTGCAATGATCTCCGTTACCGGTTTTTCCTCAGCCGTGTAGGTGATGTTCTGCCCGTAGGCAGCTCCACCTACCAACAATAAGAGCAGGCCTAGCAGCCCGTTTTTTATCATATACCCGTGCCTTTAACTACTAAATTACGGGTTTTCTCGTCGTAGTCATAGGGCAGATCCACGGCTCCCATGATGAGCTGCAGGGCATTTTCCAGATTATCGTGCGGTACGATGGTGCGTATTCGGAGGCTGTCCAGGTCCTCGTTGTAGTCCAGGCTAATGCCATACACGTGCACCAACTCCTGAAGGGCCTCGCCCAGGGGCACATCTTCTAGTGGGGTAGCTCCCTCAAGCCAAGTGGGCGCTTCGCTCAGGTCTACATTTTGCCTCCGCACCAGTTCGCCTTTCTCAAACCGAACCTCCCAGCCCGGGGTCAGTACCTCTTCCGTAGCCTCTACGGATACGCCTACTTTTCCTGTGTAGCAGACTACTTCCAGGGCATCAGCTCGTTGCCGTACGTTAAAACTGGTGCCGAGCACGGTCACTTTGCCCGCCTCGGTTTCTACCACAAACGAGCTACCCTTCTCTACTTCAAAGAAGGCCTCGCCTTCCAAGGTCAGGTGTCACGACACCTGACCTTGGAA
>JBCBHI010000023.1:0-16129 GCA_038525885.1 Bacteroidota bacterium | reverse complement strand
CAGACTTGTCGATCCTAAGGGGCTCACATGATTATCCCAATAGTATACTTTATGGACAGACTCTAGCTAGCGGGCTTACGGTTGCTGCCTTTGGCAATACCAGTTATCGGTTTATCTCCGGAGGTACCGGCAGCGGTGATGTGAATTCCGCCTACACCGTGTCCTTAGTAGAGGGGCTCACTGCGGCGGGTTATGCCTTGTCAGAAGGGACTCAGCAGGCATACGAAGCCTATTTGACGGACTATGAGGAGAACACACCCCCTAAAGAGCAATGGTGGATGCAGGATGTCTTGCCTACCGAAATGCAGCCGGATGCTTCGCTAGTAGCGTCTGAAGTGCAAGCAGCCGATGTGGCTATGATCACTTTGGGGCGTACCTCAGGGGAGTTTGCCGACCGCGAGGTGGAGGGTGATTTTAATCTGACTGAGGAGGAAAAAGCCCTGCTAGCCCAAGTAAGTGCCGCTTTTCGGGCTCAGAATAAGCCCGTAGTGGTGGTGCTCAATATTGGTAACGTGATCGAGACGGCAAGCTGGTCCCAATATGCCGACGCCCTGGTGCTGGCATGGCAAGGAGGTCAGGAGGCAGGCCACGCCGTGGCGGATGTGCTTTCTGGAAAGGTGAATCCTTCGGGCAAGCTGGCTACCACGTTCCCCGTGAACTACCAAGACCATCTTTCTGCCCAGAACTTCCCCGGTATTGAGCTTTCACCCGATATGATTTATGGCCCAGGAAACATACCCATGGGTAAGCCTTCTGAGGTTACCCATCAAGAGGGTATCTGGGTTGGCTACCGATACTTTAATACTTTTGATATCCCTGTGGCCTATCCTTTTGGCTTTGGGCTTAGCTATACCGAGTTCTCCTTTGATGGAGTAACCGCGACTGCTAGTGCCGAGGGGATCGCCGTGGAAGTACAGGTGACGAATGTGGGTGAAGTAGCAGGCAAAACGGTAGTGCAGGTATACTTGCAAGCCCCAGGAATCTCGATGACCAAGCCTGGCACGGAGCTAAAGGCCTTTGCCAAGACGGGGGTGCTACAAGCCGGGGCTTCGGAAACCGTGACACTGCATATCGACCCGAAGGGGATGGCCTCGTATGATTTCGACCAGCATGCCTGGCTGGTAGAGCCCGGCGCCTATCAGGTGCATGTGGGGCATTCTAGCCGTGAGTTCGAAGCCTCAGCTGCTATCGACTGGGCAGAAGCTACGGTAGTGGAGCAATGTAAAGGTTTGGTGTTGCCAGAGCAGCCGATTGATCAACTGCAACCGGGTAAATAATCCCACCGCATGGAGTATCGGCATGGGATGGACGTCTTTCATCTTGGATTTGACCATCCCATGCCAAAAGTTCATTATTCTGCTCGCAAGGTAGGAGCAGGATTGTTGATGGCGGCCCGCAAGGACTGGAACCCCACAGTAAGGGCGGCGAGGACTAAAGTGCCCAAAACTGCTAGGCCATACAATAAGAAACCCGAGCTGGCTTGGTAGGCAAACCCGGCCAACCAACGCTGTACCACCAGATAAGCAACGGGTACAGCGATGAGGTTGGCTATCATCACAAGCAGGAGGAACCGCTTGGATACCAACCCGGTTACCTGACTTACAGTGGCTCCTAGGACCTTGCGGATGGCAATCTCGCGCCTGCGGTCTTTGATGACCATATTGGCAACCGCAAACATGCCTAAGCAAGCAATAAACAGGGCTAACCCCGTGATGTACAAGAGGATGTCCGAAAGGCGTTCTTCCTGAGCATAGTGCTTAGCGTAGGTGTCTTCTAGGAAGAAATACTCCATGGCATTTCCGTCGGAATATTGCTGCCACACGGCTTGGATTGCCTCCACCGCACTAGCAAGGTCAGCGTTGGATAATTTCACGTACAGGAAATCCTTGGCATCATAATCGAACACGAAAGCAAACGGCTTGATTTCGCTGTGCATATCCGTGAAGTGGAAGTCCTTTACTACCCCCAGGATGGTGGCTTCTATGATGGCCGTATCTTGCTGTAGAATAGGCCGTGAGTGCCCTACATCTGTCAGAGTAAAGCCTAATTCCCGGAGGCCCGTTTCGTTCATTACCAATTTGAAACCCGAAGTATCCGTGGCTATGTCACGAGAAAAATTCCGCCCGGTGATCCATTCCAATTCCAGGGCTTCAATTGCCTCGGGGTCGGCAGAAATATAGTTGATCAACTTAGGGTCTGGGTACCCGATGCTGGTGGTCCAATTGATGCCACCTAAAATACCTGTAGAAGCCCCCGCTTGCTTTACCTGACTTAGGCGTTTGATCTCCGTTATGGTGGTAGTTTGGTTGGGTAGATCATCTGCATTTTCAATGATGAGCATCTGCTCCATGGCAATACCCTTGTCCGTATGCTTGAGGTGCTGTAGCTGACGAAACACGGTAAGGGTACCAATAATCATGAAGGCTGATAGAGCAAACTGGACAACCAACAGGGGCTGCCGGAGGGCCAGAGCTGACTTGCCAGATGCAGAAACCAGCCCTTTAACAGCAAGTGCGGACTTAAAACCGGATACGCGTAGGGCTGGGTAAAGGCCAGCCCCCAGGCCCAGCAATAGGATGGCTAGCGAAAGCAGACCTAGGGTGGGTAGGTTGGTGAAGATGGACACTTCCCGGCCTAGAACGCCGGCGAGCTGGCCAAAAAGGAATTCCGCAGCCGCCACCCCTAAAACCAATGCGAGGGCCAGAATAAGGAAAGTTTCTACCAAAAACTGACCTATGAGGGTAGCCCGGTTTGCACCAAATACTTTTCTAACGCCTACTTCTTGAAACCGCTTGAGGCCTTCGCCTACCGTAAGGTTTACGTAGTTGATGCTGGAGATTAACAAGACAAATACTGCCAGGGCACCGAAGATGTAGACGTTGTTGATGTTCCCGTTGGCGCCCAATTCCCACTTGAGATGTGAGCGGAGGTGAATGTCCGATAGGGGCTGGCTGTAGCATTGGAATAGGGCATTGGCACTGCCTGCTTCCTGATATTGGTCAAAAAGAGGCTGCAGTTTGGGTTCTACATCGGCTATGGTGACCCCATCCCTTAGTTTAATGTAGGTATAGTAGTTGTACCAACTCCAGCGGGTTTCCAGATTAGGAAAGTTGATGCGGGAGAGGAAGTCAAAGGTGAAATGGGAGTTGTAGGGTACGTCTTCCATCACACCGGTAATGGTGAAGTGTATGGTGGTATCGGCAGAATAGACATTCATGGACTCGCCCAGCACATCTAGCCGCCCGAAATGCTTTAAGGCTGCAGACTGGGAGATTACCATGCCCGTGGGGTCGTCGATGGCCGTTGCCGGGTCGCCAGACGTGAGGGGAAAGGTGAATACATCCAAGAAATTGGAGTCGGCTCTCATCCAACCTACTTCGTAAAATTTATGCTCTGCATCCTTACCCATAGATCGTTTGAACCCCCAGGAAGGAAACAGATTGATGGCGGTTTCCAACTCCGGTAGTTCATCGCGCAGAGCGTAGGTTAGGGCAGGAGTAGTGGTAGCATCCGGTGTCCGGTTTCCTTCCCGGTCCACAAAGTCTACCACTACCCGGTGGATTCGGTCAGCGTCCTGGTGAAACTGATCATAGGTGAGCTCTCCCCGCAGATAGAGGAAGATGAAAAGGAAACAGGCGATGCCCAGACTTAGGCTAAGGACTTTGAGGGCGGCGCTCCCACGATGGCTATTCACTTGGCGCCAGCCCAACTTGATGTAGTTGCGGTACAACATAAGGCTATTTGAGTTTTGACGTTTGCGTTTGAAGGCGAAAGGGCGTAGGAAGTGCAGTACATGAAACCAATAAGCCCACAGGGCTCTTCGGTGAGATAAGGCCTTCACCTCATCGGAGGTCCAGAACTCATGCAGATCGCCCAAGATTTCCTCTTGCAGCTCTTCTCTGCAAAACCAGCGTAAGAGCCTGTCGGCCCTTTGGGGTGGGGGTGTTGTTGCGGCCATTCCGTTAGGAAAGCCCCTCCCAAGCCAGTTTAGGTATATTGAGCCAAAGCGAGGTGCGTAGCTTTTGGTTCTTCTCCAGAGCCTCTTTGCCAGTGGCCGTGATGCGAAACAGCCGCTTGCGGCGGCCACCCCGTTCATGAGTGGCTTCGGCCAGTTCTGAGCGCACAAAACCTTTGGTTTCCAGGCGGTTGAGGGCAGAATGCACCGCCCCGATGGCTACTTTTCTTCCGGTCTGTTCTATGATCTGTTCGCGGATAGCCAGCCCGTAGGCTTCAGGGAATAGCACCCCCACGATCAATAGTACTAGCTCTTCGAATTCACCCAATTGGGTCCCTTTCATGATTATCAAATTTCCTAAATGTAGAACAAATATAATCAAAATCTACAAATGTGAAATTTGATAGAAAAGAGCTTAGGTGTGAGGGGAGGAGATGGCCTGGTTTTGCCAGCGAAAACCCAAAACGGTGATATCATCTACCTGAATGAAATCCTTGCGGAACTCCTGGATATCCTGATGCAACCGCTCACGTTGTTGGTCCATGGGTTCCTGGGCAATCTCCACGAGCAACTTTTTGAGCCGTTTGGCTTTGTAGGTGCTACCGTCCGCGGCATTGAGTTGGTCAGCGAATCCATCAGAAAAGAGGTAGATGTTATCTTCAGGACTCAGCTCCAGGGTATGTGCGGTGTAGGCTATGTTGGTGGGGTGCTTCCCTATGGGTTGTTTGTTTCCCTTGATCTCAAACAGGCAGTTACCTGACCCCGTCAAGGTCTTTAACTCCGGTCGGGTTTCGGCTAGCCTTTGACTAGAAGGACCCTCGGGTCGTACCCAATACAGGGAGTGATTGGCTCCCGCAAAGGTCAACGTATTGCCTTCCAAGCAGCAAAGGGAGATATCCATGCCATCGGGCACACCACCCCGCACGGAGGCAAAGCGGGCTAAGATGATTTCCCGGGTCATATCCAGGATCTCCGCCGGGTCGGTAAGCTTAAACTCCCGAACGGAACGGTTGAGCGCTTGGCTACAAACCATACTCACGATGGCTCCGGGTACGCCATGCCCTGTACAATCGGCCACGGCCAGCAGGGTTTTGCTACCTACTTTTTCCAGCCAATAAAAATCCCCGGCTACCACATCCTTGGGCAGGTACAAAAGAAAATGGTCCGGTATAGTTTCTGCCAGATATTGAGCCGAAGGAAGGATAGTGGACTGTATGCGCTGGGCGTACTCAATGGAGGAGGAGATTTGTTGCGTTTTGCTCTCCATCTGCTCAAAGGCCCCGTCCAGGGTGTTTTTCTGGTCCGCAATGGTGGCCCGTTGCTTTTCGGCCAGGCGTAGTCGCCTCACATTTACGATCCCAAAGGCCACTGCGCCTATCAGGAAGATGAGCAACACTACTAGCTGTAGAATGAGCTGAAGCCGACTGGTACGCAGCTTCTCTTCGGAGAGTGCTACTGCCTCTTTTTGCGTGGTTTGGCCTGTCACGGCTTCCTGCTTTAGCTCCTCTTGTAGCAGCCTGCGTTCCAGACCTGCCAGGTTTAGGTTGTCACTTACGGCTACGTATTCTTCGTGCAAACTAAGGGCAGTGGCCATATCGCCCGCTGCTTTGTGAAGTTGATACAGCAGCTCCAAGTCCTGCTGCTGCATCCGCCGGTTGCCCGTTTCCTGGGCAAGCGACAGGGCTTCCCAAGCGTAGGTTTGTGCCAAAGGTAGGTTGCCCAACTGCTGGTAAATCCTGCTTTTCCAATGGAGCCCGTCCGCCAGTTCCGTTTGGTGATTTCCTTTTTCGGAAATGACCAGGCTTTCGTCTATGGTGACCAGAGCAGCTTCGTATTCTCCTTGCAGCACCTGGAGTTCGGTAAGGCTTACCAGGGTATTGGCAATTCCTGCGGAATCCTGCTCTTGCCCAAAAGTGGCGATGGCTTCCTGAAACGATAGCTCGGCTTGCTTATAATTTGCTAAGCGTAACTGGACCATTCCCAGATTATTGAGGTTGGGCCCAATCCCTTCCAACACCCCTGCGCTTTGCTTAAGCGCCCGGCTTCGCTGGTAATAATCCAGAGCGTAGTCATACTCCTCCTCCAGAAAGTATAGGTTGCCGATGTTCAAGTAGATCCGCCCGACTCGCTCCTGGTTTTGCAGCGAGTCATAATACTGCAAGCTGCTTTGATAATAGGCCAAGGCCTGGTTATAATCTGCCAGTAAGTAGAAGGAGTTACCCATCTGATACCAGGCATCGGCAGCCAGCTCAGCATCGCCAAACTGCCTGGCCATTTCGTAGCTATGCTGCAGGGATAGCAATCCCTCCCTGGGGTTGCCTATGTTGTTGAGCCGATTCCCCAGCACATAGTATGCATAAGTGAGGGCTTGCTGCCAGGCTTCCTCATCCTCGGAAAAGCGGAAAGGTCCGGTAGCTTTTATGCTGTCTAGCGCCAGTCGGGTGATGGCATCCTGTTCAATGAGGTTTTCCAAGGCCTGATACCGGAGGCTATCCGCCAAGGAATAGTCATGCCACTGTAGCCAAAGCTGGGCGCTGGATGGTTGCCCCAACATAGACCAACTGATGAGCATACAGATCCCACAAAGCGCTATGGTCTTACCTAACCTCATGCGATACGCACCCCCAGCACGGTTATGTCATCTACCTGTTCTATAGCTCCTTTCCACTGGTTGAACACCTCCGTAAGCCGGTAGGGCTGTTTCTCCATAGGAAGGTCTTGCATAGAGGCTAGTAGCTTTTTGAAATTAGCCTTTTGGTACTTCTTGCCCAGTTCACCGCCAAATTGGTCCGCATACCCATCAGAAAACAGGTAGAACTGATCATCAGCCTGCAAGGACACTACGCGGGTATGGTAAGGCTTGGAGGTAATGAACCGCCCGATGGGCTGCTTATCCGGCTTTATCTCAACCAGCGTGTGGCTTTCGTATTCGGTGATTTTTGCATAATTCCATTCCTGGGCATCCGGATTGATTATGCCTGTGCCGGGGCGAAAAAGCCAAAAAGGATTGTATGCGCCGGCAAAGGCTAGCTCGTGGCCTCGGATGACGCACAAGGCTATATCCATACCGTCAGATATGGGCTCATTCGTTTCCGAAAATTCGTCCAGGACTATGCTTCGGGCCTGATCCAAGATCTGGCCGGGGTCTAGCAGTCGGTGTTCGTATACGGCCCGGTTCAGTGCCTCGCTACATTTGATGCTTACCAGCGCACCGGGTACTCCGTGGCCCGTGCAGTCAGCTACCGCGAGTAGGGTAGTATCGCCCACCTGCTCTATCCAGAAGAAGTCCCCGGCTACAATTCCCTTGGGCCGGGCAAAAAGGAAGCTTTCTGGAAACCGTTTTTTCAAAAGCGTTTCATGCGGTAGCACCGCCGCCTGTATTCGCTTTGCGTAGGCTATACTGGAGAGCATTTGGGTGTTTTTGCGTTGCAGAGTTCCCATGGCTTCCTTTATCTGGCTGGTTTGTGTTACCAGCACTGCTTCCTGGCGTTTGGTAAGCCGGATGCGGTTAAAAATCACTCCACCAAACAAGACTGCCAGTACCAGGCTTGCGCCTAAGTAGAGGGCGGTCAGTCGTTGCCTTCGCTCGGTCTCTTGTAGTTGCTCTTGGGCTGTTTGGATGGAAGTTGCCTTTTGCAAGCTATCCAGCAATACCTGTTGTTGAAACTCCTGAATATCTAGCTCGCTCTGGAGCGTACGACGGTTAAGGTTACTCGCAAGCTGGGTGAGCTGCTCGTGTAGGGTTAGAGCTAGGGGATAATTCTCATTCGCCTTGGCGTTCAAATACAACACCTCGGTAGCAGCATGGGCAACCGAGGTTTGCCCCCTCTTTTGGGCAATGGCCAAGGAACGGTTGGCGTAGGATGCTGCGGTGACAGGAGAATCCAGCTGAACATATACTTGGGCCAGGTAGGCTTCAATCTCAGCTTGGAGCGGTTCGCCGTACCTTTCCAAAGCCAGGTGGTAGCTATCCCTTCCATAGGCCAAGGCCTGTTCCAAGTCACCCAGGTGCTGGTGTACCTTGCCCAGGTTGAGGCGAGATCTGATGATGGCCAGCGTATCCCCATAGCCAGTGGCTTGGGAGGAACTCAACAAATAATAGGCAATGGCCTGATCCCATTTTTGTTGCCCACGGAGGCAATCGCCAAGCAGGGCATTGATCCGCCCACGGCCTTCCTCGTTACCCAACTGCTGGTAGGCAGTAAGCCCTTGTTGCAATAGCGCTTCGGCCCTAATGTACTCTGCCTGACTTAACAGCAACCAACCTAGTTTTTCTAGCAACTGAGCCTCCACCCAGGTAATGGAGTCCCCTGGAGTCAAGGCCATGGCTTGCTGATAGTGGAAGAGCGCCAGACTAGGATCTCCTACATGGATGGCTGCATCTCCCAGGCCTGAGCGAGAGAGCAATTGCCCCAGCGTGTCTTGCAACCCGGCGGACTGGGCCAGGCTATTTGAAAAATGGTTTTGGGCTTCTTCCCATTTGCCCTCATGAATTTCCCACAAGCCAAGCAGGTAGTACATCTGAATCTGGGCGTACCCTCGAAGGCTTTCCCCTTCAGAAGGATCTACCGAGGCCACCCATCTTTCCCAAACGGGCTCAGGGGGGAAGGGAATCTGGTCTTGAAGTGCATGTTGGTACAGGGCCTGCAACTGATCCTCAGGAGTAGATAAACTCCGTATTTGAGACCAAATAGTATCTGAAATGGCGGAATAAGCATGCCCCAACAAAGGCGCTGGGATGCTTGCCACCAATAGGAGAAATACCCAGAGTGAGGTGCTCCGGTGTAGCTTCATCAGTTGCTTTCGGTTTTCAGTTCTTTTCTAAAACAGAAAAATTGCCCCTACTTATTAGAGACCCCCTAGTGTAGCTAATGGTGGTCCCGATATGCTGGAGTAAAAAATAGGCGGTCATAAGGACTTTAATACCTCGATGATTTCCAGAGGTTCCATCCGCTGCATAAAGTCATGGTCGAAATGCCGCTTGACTACTATCCCGCTGGTGTCGATGATAAAAGTGGCAGGGACGGGCAGATTCCAGCGGCCATTGGCATTGAGAGCCTCCAGGTCAAGGTTAAAGGCGGTATACAGCTCCTTCACGGAAGGAAGTACCTCAAATCGTACATTATAGGCGGCCATTACCGCTTGGTCTTGGTCGGCCAACATGGGGAAAGCCAGGTTGTATTTTTCAGCCAATCCTTCGCCTTGTACTTGGGTTTGGGGGTGGATACATACCAACTGCCCTCCGGTAGCTACCAACTCTGCATAGTGCCTTTGCAGGGCCTGCAACTCTAGGCTGCAGTATTGGCACCAGTCTCCACGCTGAAAGGAAATGACTACTGGCCCGGTTTTCAGGAGGGTGTTCAAGTTCAGCGGATTACCCTTTTCATCGGGTAGGGTGAAATCTGGCGCTTTGGCTCCTTCTTCTAGGCCCTGTACAGGACTTTCCTGGCCCATCCGGATGCTTTCCTCAATCACGTATACCACCTCTTCCGGTAGGCTGGTTTCCGCGTTGAGGGCAGCAATATCCTCTTGTAACGTTGTCATGTGATTAGAATGGAATATGTCGACTAAAAAGAAATATGCTAAGGCAAGATAAGATCGTGATTAACTAACCATGAGCCAATTCTCAGCTTCCGTTCGCTCCTCAAAAAGGCGAAGTTTTTCTTCTCCCAAGTCTTGAGAAAGGGCCTTTGAATAACTAGTTACTGATATTTTGCCGTAAAAGTCGACGCCATTTACCAACGCTACGGTGTCCGGAATTCCGGTGTCTTTCCGCAAAGTGGCAAACCATTCTTGTACTAACCATTTCTGGTCTTCTGGCGCAATGATTTTAGACTTTTTGTGATCAAGGATCCACTTAGAAGCACGGTGGGTTTTGAGCCAGTTGGCAGCGGAATCAAAGGCCTCTCGGAAGGCTTGGCTAGGGGCAAAACCATCCCAAACTATTTCCAGGCAATCACTAGTAGCATGGTAGGCTACCTCCGCACACGTACTCTTATATATCTCCATTTTTCCCTGGCTCAATACTTACAGGTTAGGTCTCCTTACCACCCGTTGGTTATGGTATGTAAGGTTTTGATTAAACGAACGAAAAATAGTCGTTTAAGTTATGTCAAACACTTTCCATTCGTGGAGTCAAAATCGATGCTAATCCTGCATAATCGCTCATTCGTCCCCGTTGTGGAGTATCAAAGGTAGCAAGACTCTGGTGGAGTAGGGGGCTGAGACTAGGTGAGAAATGGCCAGGAAATGAAAATTACCAGAATTCGGCTAGAGGAAACTGCTTATTGAATAAGGGGTTCCTGTAGGCTAGCCGAATTCTGGCGGGTACGCTTATTGATCCCACCAAACGGTGGCGTTGATACTATTGCCCGATTGGGCTGTGGCTAGTTCGTAGTTCTCTCGGTTCAGGGCCTGCTCGTCTGCCGGGTAGGGGAGCCGTACCGGAATGAGGTCGTTATTGAGACTGGCGCTGATGGTTTTCAAAGCAGGGTAGCCTGTTCGGCGGTACTCTATCCAACCCTCGTAGCCGTTCACTGATTGTGCCAGCCATTTTTGGGTGATGATTTGCTCTACCGGATCAGCTCCGTTGGCTCCATAGGCCGCTGCCCCGGCCAGGTAGTCAGCCGGCAAATCCACTCCCCAGTAGGCAAATGCCTGGGTTACCCCTTGTTCATAGTACGCCTGAGCATCGCCAGATATGAGCCCTCTTTCTGCCGCTTCTGCTAGCAGAAAGGAAGTTTCCCAGGCGGTAATGAAGTTGGCGTCTAACCGGCCGGTTTCCTCCCGGAAAATTGTACCGGATAGCGAGTAGTCTGCCACCGAAATGGAGGTTTGCGACGCATCTGGCCCATTCAAGAGGCCGCGGTATTCACCAGGAAACCCTTCAGCCGTGCGGAACCATACCGCTACCCGAGGGTCGTTGAGCTGTTCCGTGATTTCCTGCATGGTTTCTGACATTACGAACAGGTTGAAATCACCCGACCGTAGGTTCGCCATGCGGAAATTGTTCGGTTGGCTATTGGTGAAATCATACGTTGCGTTGGTACTATTACCCTGAATATACTCAGCGGCATTCACGAGTTGTTGCAACTGGGCAGCAGTGTTTTCTGCCGAAGAAATACGGAGTAAGCTTTTGATGAGTAGGCTGTTAGCAAAAGCTACCCAGCCTTGCAGATCTCCGCCATACAGAATGTCACCTTGCAAGGCTTGAGTACCGGTGTATCCCTTCAAAAGAGTGATGGCCGTTTCCAAATTGTCCAAAATACCTCCCTCAGCCAGGTAGATGTCCTGCTGTGCATCGTAGGCAGGTTTTACGACGCCTTCAGTGCCACTGGCCGCTTCAAAATAGGGCACATCTCCATAGATGTCCGTAATCATGGCGGCGATGTAGGCCTTCATGACCAGGGCTGGGCCTTCGTACACGGCATGCACGGGGTTCTCCTTTGCCAAAGCAAGCAGTGTTTCGTTGTCGCGCAGATTGCGGTACAACACGGGCCAAGGGTTCCCACCAAATTGGGGTTCGGTGAGGCTATGGCGGTCAAACAAATTGAAATCGATTGCCGTGAAGTACTGCCCCAGCAGGTTGCCCGCTACAAAGCCCTCGTAGCTCATTTGTTCACCCATATCGTATACCACCTGGCGTAGTAGGAACTCAGGTTGCACGCTGATAGGGGCATTGTCGTTGGTATTGATCTCTTCGAAATCCTGGGTGCAGGCCGTGGCTACACTGATACCCACCAGGACTAGTATGGTTTTACTGAATAATTGCATGATCGTCTTGGTTTGTGGATTAGAAGGACAAATTGAGTTGGATACCGTAGCTGCGGGTGGTGGCATAGCTCATGTCTTCCACCCCGCCCAAAAACCGCTGCTGCTGTACCGCCGTTTGCTCGGGGTCAAAGTGGGGTATCTCGCTGATAGCAAATAGGTTACGGCCTAGTAGGGCGATTTGTCCTTCCATACCCCGTAGCTGAAATCCGTAGCTGAGCGATAGCTCGCGCAGCTTGAGGTAGCTGGCATCATACACGTTGTTCTCCTCGTGGTTGCGGTCATAGAACTGGCGGTAATACTGTTCCGCAGTCACTGCCGTGGTGTTGGGTTCCCATACGGGGTTTTCAGCAGTTCCGGTGTTAACTACGCCTTCAGCGATAATCCCTTCCGTTGGACGAATTTCAGTCTCCTCCAACTGCCCGCCTACACCCGCCAAGGCCAAAGTCCGAGACACCAGGATGCCTCCTTGCCGCCAATCCAGCAGGAAGTTGAGCCCCCAATTTCCATAATTGAACTGGTTGTGTACACCCAGGATGAAATCAGGAGTATAGTTGCCTAGCAGTTGCAACTCATTATCCACAATGTAGCGGCCATTTTCGTCGATTACGAAGTCACCGTTTTCATTGCGCAGGTAGCCAGTACCGTACATATCGCCGATCCGCCCGCCTTCTTCTACCTGATACCACACCGTTTGGTTTACATTATCATATACCCGCGAGTACGCCAAGGTTAGGCGGCCCTCTTCCAGCGGTAGTTCTTCTACCGTAGTTACGTTGCGGCTAAAGTTGAATCCGGTATTCCATCGGAAGGCACCGCTACGGAACCAGTCTACCTGTGCCAGGGCTTCCCAGCCTTGGGAGCGCACTTGCCCACCATTCACCACCTGTTCGTTGTAGCCGGAGGTAATGGAGATGGGTAGGGAGATGATTTGATTTTCGGTGACGGCATTGTAGTACGTGAGGTCCAGGTTGACCCGGCCGTTGAGCAAGCTCAGTTCGGTGCCAAATTCCCAAGCACTGGTGCGCTCAGGCAGTAGGTTGGCGTTGGCAATGCTGTTCTGCTCACTGAAAGTAGGAGCGCCATTCACGGGAGTTTGAGGTTGGAAAACGCCTGCGGTTTGGAAAGGGTCGGTGTCATTGCCCACCTGCGACCAGCTGGCCCGCACTTTCCACAGGTCTACGGCATTGCCTAGCTGCCACACTTCCGAAGGAATAAAGGCCGAGGAAACCGAGGGGTAAAAGAAGCTGGCATTCTCTGAAGAGGAGGGCGTTGCCAGCGCACTCGACCAATCGTTTCTACCCGTCACCTCTACAAAAAGGAAGTCACGGAAACCAGCCTTGGCGATTCCATACACACTGTTGATGCGCTTACGGGCATCCAGCTGAAAAATCTCTAAGGGTACCGCAGCATTGCTCAACCGGAATATGCCTGGTTGGGCCAGGGCTACTGCTTGTGTTTGTTGGGTAGAGAAACGTTGATCCATTCGGTTGGCCCCGGCATATACATCCAAGTACCAGCCGTCAAAATCCTGCACGTACTGCAAGGAGGCATCCGTGTTGTTTTCCCGGTACTGCACGGTATGCTCAGCGTAGGCTCCGTTGCGGAACCGGTTGGTGCTGTATGCGCGGCGGAAGGTGCGCAGTTCATTGCTATAGTCAGTGCCCGTCCGCACGGTGGCTTTTAAGAAATCCGTGATGCGGTAAGAGGCATTGATGTTGCCAAACAGCCGATCTCGCCCAAAGGCGTTTCGGTTTTCTAGCAGGATGAAGTAAGGATTATCAAAGAAGGTGTAGTTGAAAGAATACTGTTGCAAATTCTCTAGCCCAGGCTGCCAGTAGTCTTGTAAGGCACTGGTATTTAGAGACCTTGGGCCCCAGGCTACCAGGCTGTAGTTTACGTTTTCAGATCCATAGCCATTAGAAGGTCGGTTGTCACTGCCGGATCGAATATAATTCACCGAGGCATTCACGGACAGCCGGTCCACAGGTTGAAAGTTCAACCGGGCAGATACATTCTGGCGGTCATAGTTTACCCCTGGTATGATGGACTCACTCCGCAAATCGGTGACACTGAGGCGGTAACTGCCCCATTGGTTGCCTGCGTCCAGGGCTACGTTGTTGATGGTAGTATACCCCGTGCGGTAAAAGTTCTTTAGGTTGTCAGGATGGGCGCTGAAGGCAGTAGGGGTGATCTCTTCGCCGCCATGTACCGTTACATCACCACCGCGCACCGTAGTGCCGTCGGGCAAGGTAACAGGGCTGTCAAATTGCGGAATGCTGAGGTTATCCGCAAAGGCGGGTCCCCAGCTATAGGTAATGTTGTCGTTGGTGCCGCCGCCCAGACCGTCTACAAACTCGAACTGCCCGGAGTTGCCTTGGCCGTAGCTGTTTTGGAAACGAGGAAGCTGAAAGGCTTGGTCCAGGAAGGTAGTGCTGTTGACGCTGATGCCAATCCCCTGGCGCTTGCGGCCTTGTTTGGTGGTGATGAGCACTACGCCGTTGGAAGCCCGCGTACCGTACAACGCCGCTGCCCCGGGCCCCTTCAGTACCGACACCGATTCGATGTCCTCAGGGTTAACGTCCATCGCCCCGTTGCCAAAATCTACTTCCTGAAAACCAGCGGCCGCGTCGTTGGTAAAGTTAACGATGGTGTTGTTGTTGATGGGGGTGCCATCCACTACGAATAGTGGGTTGTTGTTCGTAAAAGAGGCCTCTCCCCGGATGCTAATCCGGGAGGTAGAACCCACCCCGGTCGCTCCTTGATTGATAGTGACTCCGGCCACTTTACCGCTTAGGTTGTCCAAAAAATTCACCGCCTTCACCTGGCTTATCTCCTCATTTTTCAGCTGTTGGATGGGATAGCCTAAGTCTCGGGAATACCTTTCCAAACCCAGGGCCGTCACAATCACTTCGTTTTTGTAATCCAGAATGGCTTCTTCCATACTCAGGCTTAGCTGGGTTCGTCCTTGCAGGGGAATCTCTTGAGCGGTGTAGCCAATGAAGGAGAATTTCAATACCGCCGTTTCAGGGTTGTCCACTTCCAGCACGTAGTTACCCTGTGCGTCCGTAGAGGTTCCTTGGGTAGTGCCTACCCACTGAATGTTGACTCCGGGCAAAGGTTCGCCACTGGATTTGTCGGTGATGGTACCAGAAATTCGTGATTGTGCATGCGCATAGCCCAAGGCCAAGCCCATACACAACAAGGTGTATAGTATTCGCATTCGAAAAAGGTTATTGTCTAATTAGGAAGAAGCTTGAAAGGAAAATCCAAGCGGTTAGGCAGCGATAGCTACCTGGGGTGGCCCTCGGTGTTGAAGGCTTTGTAGGAATTGTCCGATGTATAGCGGGACTGAAAAATAACTCTGATGTGTGGTAGGAGAGGAAAGTAGTCTGCGTATTTGCACCCCCCAGCTACTGGTAGTAGTAGTCAGGTAGTGTTGCAGATCTTCCGCAGTATCAATATCACAGGCTTCTCCTAGCCAAGCGATCGCTTGCTTATGCGTATGCGCGATGGAAGTCTGTAATTCCTCTCCCTGCCAGGCCAGGCTTAGAAACTGCTCGCGGTCATAGGTTTCCGCGTGCAGCCCTATGAGGTACACACCACCGTCTGAAGCGGGGCCGTATACTGCAGCGCCTTGCTTGAGTAATTGTTGGGCCTGGAGCAGGTGATCGGCCGAAAGCTCAGGGCTGTCGGTACCTATGGTGATTACTTCCTGATAACCCAGGGAATAGGCCCCTTCAATGGCATTGGCCAGACGTTCGCCAAAAGTATCGCCCGTTTGCTGGTCACTCGAGCAGCTCAGTACCGGAAGGCCACTCTGGTAGGCGGTAGCGTAGGTTTTCCGAATCAGGTACTCCGCAATCTGCTGATTGCGTTGTTGGCCGCCACCCAGTGTGAAATTCTTTACCGATGCCTCTCGGGCAGCCGTATTTCCAAAAATGAGTATGGCGGTTTTTTCCTGCATAGGATACACAATCGTACGAAAAATTGGCCGAATGAGGTCAATTAGCTACGTCACTGCCTTGACAGAAGATGTACTCTTTGGATGCTGGAAGAGGTTTTAGTCGTTTGAAGCAAAAAAAAGCTAGCCGATGAGCGGCTAGCTTTCCATGTGCGTTGATTAGGCCTGTTTATCGTGAAACGATGATGGCCGATTGGTACAAGTTGGTAACCGAATCCAGCTTTTTTTGATCCGGTGCGATTGGCTCACGGTCCTCAAAGCGATTTGAGGGCTTTGGAATAATGTAAATGTCTTTTAGCTTCATTGACATACCTAAAAGTAATAGCTAGAAAGTTGCCAAAATACCTGGTTCTCAGGGTACTCGTCTAACCCAGAAACTAGCTATACGAATGGATCGGATTGGTCGACAAATCAGACGAGTAGCTGTGGGTTAATGGCCG
>JBCBHI010000022.1:0-16143 GCA_038525885.1 Bacteroidota bacterium | reverse complement strand
GGAGCAGTTTCAGGTACTCACGCAAGTCTTTCACTTCAAGACCAATGCGTACATCCTGAACCAACTGATCAATTGGGATGATCTGGATGCCGACCCCATGTATCGGCTCAATTTTTTGCAGCCCCAGATGCTGCCCCCCCAGGACTACCTGCACTTGCGGCAGCTACTGTACACCCCCCTTTCCGAAACCGAAAAGAAATCCTACACTACTGGAGTGCGCCACCGCCTGCGGCCAGAAATAAAACATGCCGCCAAAAGCCTCCCCACCCAGCATGGGCAGTGGATGCGGGGAATTTACCGAGCCTTTCGCACGCATGCCAGCCTGTTTCCGAGCCCCATGAGCAAGACCTGCCATGCCTACTACTCGTATTGTTTCCGCTGGGAAATGCTGGACAACCCTACCGCGCAAAAGCAAACCACCTACACCGACCCGCACCACCCGATCTCTTTCTTGCGTACCACCCCGGAAGTAACCGATGTGCTGTTTACTGGGGCCGATCCGTTGGTAGTTCCCGCCAACAAACTAAGGGCCTTTATTGACCCAGTACTGAAGGTAGATTCCGTGCAGAACATCCGAATCAGCTCCAAGGCCCTGGCCTGGTGGCCCTACCGGTTTACCACGGACCGAGATGCGGAGGAGCTTCTGCAGCTGTTTGAGCACATCATTGCGCAAGGGAAGCACCTCAACTTCTGCGCCCACTTCACCCATGTCCGGGAACTGGAAAACCCGGTGGTGTCGGAGGCCATCCGACGTATACGGAATACGGGGGCTGTGATCCGTTGCCAAGGGCCCCTGGTAGAAGGCATCAACGATACTGCCAAAGATTGGAGCACCCTATGGAAAGCCCAAGTAAGGCAAGGCATGGTGCCCTACTACATGTATATGGAGGCTGACCACAACCGGGAGCATTGCTTTCGGGTGCCGCTAGCCAAGGCTTTGGCGATCTTTCAACAAGCACAAACACACACCACGGGCCTAGCCCGTACGGTGCGCGGGCCGGTATTTATGAACGATGTACATCGTATCCGGCTAGACGGCATTGTGGAAATAGGGAGGGAGAAATTCTTCTCACTGAAGTGTTTACAGTCGCCTTACGAGGAAATGGAAGGACAAATACGCTTGATTCCCTACGATGCCAACACCAAATCTGCAGGAGATCTAGTGCACTTATTCACGCCGAGAATTGATGTTAAACCAAATGAAATATAGCCATGGGAGATAACAATGAGCAGAAGGGGAATAGGCCTGAAAGAGAATTAGCAGAATTTGAACTTACCCCCAATCCACAGAAAAGGGACGAAACCTTTATTATCGCCCATACCATTGTAAACCGCTATATGGAATTGCTATCCTTTTTCGGATGGCGTAAAGCTGAAAAACACAGAAGGCGGTTTGAACAGGACCCTCATACCTACCTTACTAAGGTACCTCATCTTGATCGGATAAACAGGTATGGGATTATTTCAGTCCCTTTTGACATTGATAAAATCACACACCATGCTCGTGTAGGAAGAGATCGTGATGAAGCACATGGACAATTCCGATTTTTTTCCTTTGATATTGAAGAGCTTGAAGGCAGGGGCATTATTCTGCAACCGATTTTTGCCACGGACGGGTGTACTGTCATTGGTCAAACACTAAAAGATCGTAACCAGGTAGATGATATAGTACCCCTACCCTATGCGTTATTTGCCGGCGTGGGAATGACCATACCTAGTGAGGCCGATATTTTATTGGACACTCGACTGGCTTACCCCATAGTATTTGTAAAAGAATACGCATCACGCTGTAAATATTTAGAGGTCCCCGGGCGATGTCCTGAGGGAGATGATGCCCCCCAACCCCGAAGAAGTGCAGCCTCTACAATACCAAGGTCAAACGTAATCCGAATTCCCCAAAAGACGGACAAGGACAACTTTTATTATATAGAAGAAGATTCCCTCAGGATAGGAGCTACCGGGTATCTCCAAGTACCACCTGAGGGCCAGGAAATTAGTTATCCAGGTGGGTCAGGTATTATCACGGGACAATCCAGACCTGGTATCACCCCCCCTTTTGATGACTATGAAGAAGACCAAGACTATGAGGTGAATAATGAGGAACCGCAGAACACCGGGGAAATGGAAGACAACGAAAGCTCCTCTAAGTCTTTACTGGCTCAAAACCACCAAAGAATCAAGATAAACAGGAATAATAGAGGTGGCCGAAGGAACAACCGAAGTCTGCGAGTGGATTTAA
This sequence comes from Bacteroidota bacterium, assembly GCA_038525885.1. GTDB lineage: Bacteria > Bacteroidota > Bacteroidia > Cytophagales > Cyclobacteriaceae > DMST01. The sequence continues at coordinate 13,904 of JBCBHI010000022.1, read as the reverse complement.
AGCTGAAACAGGATCGACAAAACCAGTATATCATCATCAGAATGCCTTACCTCATTGTTGATTATGATATTGTAGGTCATGTTTTCTTCCAAGATGATCCTAATAATCAGCCAAGTTTTATCCTGACTACCTCTTGATTCGTCCGATCCTACTCGGACGCATCGAGACCTTTGAAGGGTATCTGCCATGCTCTAGTCTAGCCCTACAGGCGGTGTAAAGGCCGCGCGGTGGTTTGGGGTATCGTAACTCGTTGGAAAGCTTTGCCCACATTACCCAAGGTGCTAGTCTTTTAATTTCCTCTACAACCCTACAACAAATCCCAAGTTCTTTACGTAAGTTTGTTTTACAACTGTACAACTAATGACCAACATCGGAACGCTGGAAGAAATGGTGCTGCTGGTAGTAGCCATTGTGCATGAGGAAGCCTACGGGCTGCGCATCACAGAAGAGTACAACGAGCAGATGGGCCAAAACATCTCACTGAGTGCGGTGCACACGGTGCTACGCCGCCTGGAGAAGAAGGGCCTGCTGGAAAGCTATATGGGCGGGGCTACGGCCGAGCGGGGCGGACGACGTAAGCGACTGTTTCGCCTAACGCATGCGGGCGAGGCCATCATCAGGGACTTACAAGAGAAGCGCATGCGCCTGTGGAATCAGCTACCCAATAACCTGAGCTGGTCATGAGCAGCCCCCCTACCCCATCCGGCCGCTGGCTCCGCTTCCTAGAGTGGTACTGCGCCCCTGAGTTTCTGGAAGAAGTCTCCGGCGACCTGGTGGAACGTTTCGAATACACCCTAGCAGACAAGGGCATGGCCAAAGCCCAGCGGCAGTTTGCCTGGGGGGTAGTCCGGTTTTTCAACTACAGTACGATCAAAGGCTCTAGAAAACTCTTTTCGCAACACAACACGATATCCATGTACCGCAACTTCTTTAAGATCGGCTGGCGCCGCCTGCGCCAGGAGAAGGGCTACGCCCTCATTAACCTGTTAGGACTCACCCTAGGCCTCTCGGCCGCGCTATGCCTGTACGCCTACGTGCGTTATGAGCATACCTACGATGCCCATATAGCCGACGCAGACCGCATAGTCCGGATAGTGGAATACGAGCCCGGCGAGAACGACGAGACCATCCATAGTGCCCAAAGTAGTGTACAGGTGGCTCCCCTGTTGCAGGCCAAAAGTACGGCCGTGGAAACCGCTGCACGGCTGATTTCCAGCAGTCAGTATTTGCATGCACCCGGCCAGCCAGCCATCCAAGAATCCGACTTCTGGTATGCTGATTCCACTACGTTCGAGGTGTTCAACCACCAGGCCCTGCACGGCAATCTGCAGGAGGCGTTGGTTACCCCCAACCAAGTGGTACTTACCGAAACGGCCGCCCGCCGCTACTACGGCACTACCGATATCCTGGATAAGGAACTGATTATGCTCACTACAGATGGTCCCTATTCGCTTACCGTTTCCGCGGTAATTGCCGACCCTAAAGGCCCTTCGCACCTGAGCTGGGGCGTACTGGTCTCCCTAGCTACGCTAGACGTGATCATGCCCTGGTGGAACAATTGGTATTACCCTAAGGGCTATACCTACGCCCGCACCACCGGTGCCAACCTTACTTCCCAGGACGTTCAGGACATCATAATTCCCTCCTCACCGGCAGACCCTGCCACCCAAGCCCGTAAATATGAGGTACAAGCCTTGACCGACATCCATTTGTACTCTGACTTAGAAGACGAAATCACCCCGGGGGCCAATCAGGTATATCTCAACGTACTGCAGTGGGTCGCCTTGTTTCTGGTACTGATGGCCTGTGTCAATTACATCAACCTAACTACCAGCCGCTCCGTAAAACGTGCCCTGGAAGTGGGTCTGCGCAAAGTAATGGGCGCTTGGCGAAGCCAGCTTGTCCACCAGTTTTTGGTAGAGTCCTTCCTAATGATCAGCTTTTCGGTGGTACTTGCTTTAGCCGTTGCGGCCTTGGCCTTACCTATTATGCAACAGTTTTTAGGCGTCTCCTTTACGTTGGATTTCCTGGCCACTCCCGCCTATATCGTACGGATTCTCCTCTTTATCCTAGGCCTCACTCTACTGGCCGGATTCTACCCCGCCATTGTACTGTCGGGCTTTCATCCCTTACGTGCCTTCCGGGTTACGGGCAAACAAGTCACCGCTAAGTCGCCCCTGCGCACCGGATTGGTCGTTTTCCAATTTGCCTTGGCTACCCTGCTCCTTACCGGCACGGTGGGTACGGTGCAGCAAATTGGCTACCTCAAAACCAAAGACCTGGGATTCAGCAAAGAGACCTTGGTGTCTGTAGAAGTCAGTGATGCCTTCTCCCAACAGCATTTAGAGAATTTAAAAAGCCAGCTGCGCTCACTCACTGAGGTGGCTTCCCTTTCAGTAACCAGCAGCGTACCCACCGAAGACCAGTTTTGGGTGTGGGAGTACTATCCTGTAGGCGAAGAAACCAAGGACGGCAGCACTATTGGGATGAAATCCCTGGGGATTGACGAGCAATTTCTGGAGACCTACACCATGGACCTGGCCTACGGAGAGGGCCTGCAAGCCTATAGCGGTCAGGAGCACGGTTTTCTGCTCAATGCCGAAGCAGCCCGTCGCATGGGCTGGGACCCAGACAAACCCGAGGAGCTTCTGAACAAGCAGATTGGTTTTATTTGGTACGACGGTGGTGACCGGGTAGCGTACGAAGGGGAAGTAAAAGGCCTCCTGGAAGATTTCCACTTCGAATCACTTTACGAGTCCATCGACCCGATTGTCATGTACCAAATTCAACCCGGATCCTACTATGGTGATTACCTGACGGTAAAGCTGAACCCGGGTACCCTTAGCCAAGGCATGAAAGCCTTAGAAGCCACCTGGTCTGAATTCCACCCCACCCTACCCCTGGATGCCTATTTTATGGACGATGCCCTGGCCTCTCAGTACGAAAAAGAGGAACGGCTCAGCCAGGTTTTCCTCTTCTTTGCCGGTATTTCGCTGGTGCTTTGCCTACTAGGCCTGATAGGACTAGCCGCCTACACCGCCCTACAGCGCACCAAGGAGTTCGGCATTCGGAAAGTAATGGGAGCTCGAGTTCCTCAGATTCTACAACTGCTCTACCGCGAATTCAGCCGGTACATAGTCCTGGGCCTTCTGGTAGGCTGGCCCTTGGCTGCGCTTTGGCTGGTACAGTGGCTGGCTTCCTTTGCCTATCAAATGCCCTTGGGCCCCTGGCCATTTGTGGCGGCAGGCGGGTTTACCCTCGTGATGGCCGTACTGGTAATTACCAGCCAAACTTGGCGCAGCGCCACCCGAAACCCTATAGAAAGTCTACGGCATGAATAAAAATGTTATTTGATACCAAAAAAGGTCCGCCTCATGCACTGTGAGGCGGACCTTTAAACAGAAAACCCGAAGGCATAACCTAATAAAACTCATATTTTCCAGTCTGAAGAAAGCTAGCATAAACTAGAATTTATGATCCTTCTGAATGGAATACCTCCCGTTATTGGTGTGGGACTATTACATGTGACCGTTATCAATGTATTAGCCATAACTTTCGAGTACTACTATTTAAAAAAGAAACTCAATCAGGACCGGCTTCTATTAAGGACCATTCTGGCAAATTTGATTTCACTAGCAGCAGGTATTTTGGTCATGTTCACATTATCCGACTTGTTGCCAGGTAATATATCAAAGTTAGGCATGGAATATTCATCTATGGAAGATAGAATGGCCATGATACCCTCCTTGGCAGGGCTTATTTTGGCGAATATCTGCCTCGAAATACCAGCATTTTTAATTAGACAGGATGCAGAGATTTTAAAGGTTACCAAACATGTCATCATAGCAAACCTAATTACTAATATTCCAATAGTAATATTATATGGAATGCTAGCTGTTTAGGATGATTACTTACTGGAACAAAATATACCCAAAACCTCTGTTTTGTTGAATACTCCCAAATCCAGAACTCTGTTGGGTTCAGAATTGGTTGCAACTAATGTATACCTCTATCTTTCCTACATTCGTCAATCGTCATTCTAAAATCGTCAATCACTTACCTTGGTAAGCTTATACCCCTGGCCGCGCACCGTCACAATCACTACCCTGCCTGAACCTGAGAGCTTTTTCCGCAATTTTGAAATAAACATATCCAGGCTCCGGCTGGTATATACTCCTTCATCTTCCCAACCTTCCTTCAGCAACTGATCCCGGGTCACCAGCGCGTCCTGTGAGCGAAACAGAATCTGCAAAACCTTAGATTCTTTGTCCGAAAGAGGAGTATTTCCAGCGGGAGTCACTAGCCGATTTTCCGCAAAAAAGAACTGCACATCTTCAAGTACATCCCCCTGTGAGGGAGCAGCATCAGGGATGGCCTTTTTGGAATCGCGTACCCGAAACCCTACTAACCCTACCAAACCAAGCGCCAGAAGGGCTCCGCCAAATAACCAGGGCTGAAGGGTTGCTAGCACGGACGTTTTTGTCTCCAGAAAACGAATTTGAATCCGATAACAATTGGTGTCCAATGCCCGGCCGGTACAGGATATCTCATCCGGCGAATTCGGCCCAATCTCATACCCGTACATCAATGCCTGGTCAGCACACCGGAGCACCTGCAGCTGGTAGGGCTCCGAAAGGTGGTATTGCTGTAAGGCTTCCGCCACAATAGCATAGAGAGAATCCGGATGGAGGGAGATAGCCGAAGGAAACTTGAGCAAATAACTCCCCGGTTCATAACTAGTAACCGGAGGCAGAGGAGATGCCAGGTCACCTTCCAAAAGCAACAACCGATGCCCCACACTCCGCAAGGCCAACTGGCGGTGAGTTTCTTCCTCAGCGCCGCGCGAGTCAGCCGGACCGTTGATGAAACTCACGCTGAGCCCCGTAACCGCACAAAGCAAGCCTACCATCCACAGGGGTCTCCCCCACCTTTCCTTCTTTTTACCCTGCATTTACATCGTTTTACATTGGTTTTACATCCCTTTTGGGCCTCATGGCTACGTTGGGGCACCATTTACAATGTTAAACGCAATAACTAGAAAATGTTGAAAAAGAGAAACCTTTGGCTGCCGCTGTTATGTCTGGCAACCACGGCTTGGGGGCAGACACGGTACGTAGCGGATACGGAAGCCAGCACCATCTACTGGGAAGGCAATATGGTCTTGGGTGGCGGACACGAGGGCACCGTCAAACTACTTTCGGGAGTCTTGTTAGTATCTCCGGAGGGTTTGGCTTCTGAAGGGGAATTCACCATCGACATGCGTACCATCACCAGCACGGATATGGGCGAAGATGGCGGAGGACTGGACAACCACTTGAAGGACGAGGATTTCTTCTACGTGATCATATTCCCGTATGCTAATTTCTCTATGACATCCTGGGGCGGTAAGTTGAAAGAAAACTCCAGCGAAACCATTCTCCTGAGGGGCAACCTAACGGTGAGAGGCCAGACCCACCCCATTGAGTTTCCGGTAGTGCTCACCCACAGCCAAGAGCAACTCACCGCTACCGCAGAGCTGGAGCTAGACCGGACCCAGTACGGCATCACCTACAAGGCCGACAATATTTTTGATTCGGTGAAGGATGGCATTATTGAAAACACCATTCCGCTGAAACTAAACCTGGTTTTCCATGCACAGTAAGTTGAAGTGGCTGATAGTTTGGGGGAGCACTTTTCTGCTCCTGTCCTGCGGTAATTCCGCAGGGAATGAACCGCCAGCAGAGGAAGGACCACACGTTAGTAACCAGGAAACCGTTCTATCGGGATTCATTCCGGTAATGAGATCACTAGACCATGGGCTAAGCTGGACTCCAGTAGGTAGCTTTTGGCCAGAAGGGGTGCAAGGGTCTTTCCTGGCCGAGGGCTCCGGGCACTTGCTTCTGGCCACTGACAACGCAGGCGTATTTATGGCGGAAGGAGATTATTCCACTTGGAGCCAAATTGGTACCAAACTGCCCAGCCAGAAGGTGAATGCGCTGCATAGCAATAGCCAGGGCATCTATGTGGGGCTGTACTGGGGTGGGGTCTATTTTAGCCCCAACCAGGGCGCCACCTGGGAGCCAATAGCTGGGGTGCCAGACCCCAGGGTACACGCCATCCTGACCACCCAAGATTACTTGTGGGTAGGAACTGACGTGGGCTTGCACCGCCAGGACCAGCGCACCCAACAATGGGAAACCCTACAAAGTGAGCTACAGGTAACCAGCTTACAGCATGTAGGCAGTACCATGATCGCCGGCACCCACCAAGGCACTTTGATTTCGGAAGACGAGGGAAACACCTGGCAAGCGACCACGGTTATGGAAGCCTCGCATAATTCCTACTTGACACTTGAGGGGGCCTACGCCATGAGTATCAACGGAGAGGTGCACTACAACCTGTTTGCCGATAGCCTCCCCTGGCAGCAGGCCGAGTATGACCCCAAGGACAGCTCCTATGTGTATGAAATAGTAACTACTGGCCCCTATTTGGTGATGAGCAACAACCACGGGCTGCATCGATCAGTGGACCTTGGCAAAACGTGGAATCGAGTATATCAACCTTACAAAGGAGTATTCTTTGATTTGCTTGATACTCCCTCAGGCTTGTATGCGACCCTAAGGCGATAATTCCCACAAAATAGGAAAGCCCGGCCTCGTAGGGCCGGGCCTTTTACATTCCTTCTGGGCTTAGGCTCAGTTACAAATAAGCCAAACGGTAAGGGTTCCATGGTTAAGGCTGCGTTCATTGCAGGGCAAGGAGACTGAAATAGAACGTCCGCCACCGGTCCCTCCAAGTGTAGTGTCCAACCATGAGGAAATCCGATCTTCCAGCAGGTCCATGCTAATGTCTCCATCCCCGTCAACGTAGTAGCGGAAGTTCAGGGTATACTTACTATTCCAGCCACAATTAGGATGATTGTAGTTGGGGGGAACCGTCATGTTATCAATTTCACAGTTCACAAACTGAATCAGTTCATCGCGGGCATCCGAACCACAACCTTCATCGCTACCCATACTACACTGGGCAACCGCCACTGACTGAAAGCTGAAAAACGCCCCAACCAGCAATACAAAAGACAAAACGTACTTCTTCATGTGAGTATATTTTTACGAGTTTCCTAAATGTACCCGTCTCCTTTTTAAGGACTCCATAGTATTTGAAAGTATCTAGTTCAAGAAATTGTGAAGCCAGGGTTTCCCATTGGTAGGTACCGATAAATTTATCGACCCTGCACTCCGAATTTTACGAACGACTTCTTTGTCCTTCGAATATTTGTGTACTTTGGTATCACTACACAAAACCCCGCTTACCTTTCACTGAGCTCATGAGTGTATCAGATATGTACCGTGCCGTGGCCGAGTTGGCCTATGCTGTAGCCAAAGCCGATGGTGGAATGCAATCGGTAGAGAAGGAAGAGTTTTACCGGATCATGCAAGAGGACCTCTACCCCAATGGAGCCTTGGCCGAAAGCCGTTTCGAATTGCTAGAAGAGATGGGCACCCTCACGGTAGACCAGGCCTACAAAACCTCCATGATGACGCTCAAAATGAATAAGCACCTGCTTACGCCAGAAATGCGCGGTATCTTTCTACACGTGATGGAGAAAATAGCCAAAGCATACAACGGCATCGAAAGCTCCGAGCTGGAACTCATAGAGCGGTTTGTACGGGATCTTGATCTCTTGGATGGCAAGAAAAAGTGATTTCCCTTTATTAAGGCTCAATCAGCACCAGATCCCTCTGGATGCTCTCCGCTTGGGAGCTCCTTTCCCCTTTGCTACCACCCCTTTCGAAAAAAACACGGTTGCCTTTTGCCAGTCATGGCTCAGGGGCGATTCTACTTTTAGCATTCATACCTCCGGTAGCACCGGAACTCCAAAGTCCATTACCCATACACGGGCACAAATGCTGGCTAGCGCCCAGGCTACCCTTGCCCATCTTGGCCTACCGAATACTGCTCTAGCTCTGGTTTGCATCCCAACCCAGTTTGTAGGTGGCCGCATGATGCTCGTACGGGCGTTGGAAGCCCACCTGCCCATTCTGGCTTTGGAGCCCCAAGGGAATCCCCTGGGCCGGGCACTTGCCGCAGGCATCCAGGTAGGCTTTACGGCCATGGTTCCACTGCAAATGGAGCAGTTTCTGGCTCAAAGCCCTGAGTTAGTCCCCACCCTACCACCTACCTGTGCCATCCTACTTGGGGGAGCCCCGGTAAGCCCTAAACTAGAGCAAGGCATGCAACAGGTCCCCTGTCCGGTGTACCATACCTACGGCATGACCGAAACGGTAAGTCATGTAGCCTTGCGAAGGCTGAATGGCCCGAACCAAGAAGAGTACTTTACCTTGCTACCCGGCATAGAAACTGAGTTGGATGCCCGCGGATGCCTAAGGATACGCGGGGCCGTGACGGAAGGGCAGTGGATTCAAACCAACGATGTGGTGCGATGGGAAAAGGACCGAAGTTTTGTTTGGTTGGGTAGAGCGGATTTGGTGATTAACTCCGGCGGGGTGAAGATTTTCACAGAATCCGTGGAGGCCATCATCGAAAAAAGGTGGCATCAGCCCAGCCGATTCTTTTTATTCGGTATACCGGATAACCAATTGGGCGAACGGTTAGTACTGGTAGTGGAGGACGAGGAATGGCCTCAGGAAAAGCAGGATGAAATGTTGGCTCGGTTTGTGGGATCACTCCCTAAATACCACGTACCCAAGGACTTCCTCTTCGTCCCAAGCTTTGAAGAAACCTCTACGGGGAAAGTCCGAAGACAAGCAACCGTGAATCAAACTCGATGAATGCACATGAACAAGGCAGCATTATTTGGCGTATTAGGCCTGACTTTGGGCTCTTTCAGTTTTGCCCCCCATTACAGCGCTCAGCATACGGGCACCTTGGTAGTCACCGTTACCGACATTGATCCTGACTATGAAGGTCAGCTCTTGGTTACCCTTTATAATAAAGAGGAAGGCTTCCCTACGGAATACAAAACCGGGCTGGAGATTAAAACCATACCCGTGGGTTCTAAGAAAAAAATCACCGTATCCTTCGAAAACATCCCCTACGGCACGTATGCCGTAGCCGTATTGCATGATGAGGACGGGGATGCAGAGATGGATTACAACTGGGTGGGGATCCCCACAGAGGGTTGGGTATGTAGTAATGAAGTATTTCCTGCCTTGCGTAGTCCTTATTTTAGCGAATCTAGCTTTACCTTTAACACGTCACGAAAAACACTCACGCTAGAGATCGACTACTAGGCTTATGACGCTACCCTGGGAGGGCTTACAAGCCCTTGATATTCAGCTAGAAACCCGCACGCTACCTCCTCCTTACCGGCATCAAATATTGGCGAAAGTAGAAAATCGCCCCTCAGGTTGGTTCGTACAATTCCAGCTAAGTTATCTGGACCGGGAGAGCGTAACCGAGGAGGAGTTACTAGAGGAAGGATTTACCGGGGATGACGATTTCACCTGGGAAGGAGATTTAACTGCTGGCTGGGTAACCCACCTGCAAAATTCTCTGGCCCAATCTACCTTCCCTAAGGACCAAACAGCCGCAAGGGAAAAAGAACCCTTGGTGGAGCTAGTGGGCCATTATGCTGAGGGGAAGAACCTACAGGGAGTACCCGCCGAAACGGGGTATTGGGAATACTTGCTTCAAGAATTTATGCAAGCCCTGTATGAGCTATCAGGGTTTGAGCGCCCCTTAGAGATCAGTTACCGAGAAGTAACCAAAAAACAACCGCCGCTAGACGTATCCTTATCGGCTTCTTTTGCCCACCGTACCGCCGAAGTCATCGCTCAGCAAGAAGGCAACACCTTCCCTACCCGTACGCTCCACTGGGATGATGTAAAGGAAATCATGAAGCAGATATATCATTATGAGTTTGATGTACTACGGGCCAAGCCACAACCACCAAAGAAAAGAGGGATGTACCTTTTCTTGGGTGAAGGAGGTTGGCTCCCACTGCCTGAAGCGTTGATCTCTACCACCAAAGAAGAACCGGACCCTACGGCCATCCAAGCCTGGTTCTTACAATTCGCTCAACCTCAAGATTAGAAAAGTTCAATTTCTCTAATTAATATTCATATTTTATGAGTAAGGAGTAGTTCCATTTTTTGGAGAGGAAACGATTCTAATCCTAATTTTTTTATAGCACAAACGTCACCTCCACTAGTAGAATACTCTTCATTCAGCTACTTACTTAAGAATATAAATTCCATAAAAAATACAATTGTCACTAAGAAAGCACTCTCTCTTCAGTGAGCTCAATTTGCCATTACTGTTCTTTATATTTCGTCTAATCTGGCGTCTCACCTCATCCATTGGTCATAACGTTGATTTGGTCGAATACCCCTAATCGTCATGTAAGAAGTATTAGATTTTGCGCTACTTTCAGAAAAAGGTTTATAGGTAGTGAGGGAGGCTTTGCTCAAGTATTTCAGTCCAAATAATCTGGACAATCATCCATTGAAGATCAATATCTGGTGGGCATGTATTATCTCCGAAGGTCTCCAATTTCTCATATTCCTTATTGATGTTATCCGAGTGGTGCTATTGGCCGGGAAGCCCATGCCTTTCGGGACCCAAAGGCTCGTTATTAGTATGCTGCTTATCCTGATAGCCTTTATGGCAAATAGCAAGTACTCCTATCGGGTTTCCGCCTTTTTATTCATGTTGAGTCCCTATCTGGTATTCGTCGTCTACCCCATTACGCCCTTTTATGACAACCTGATTGAGAATCTCGTCCTGCTTACCTTTCTCTCCTTGGTCACCAGTATCATTCCTTACATGATATACAACCTGAAGCAGGATGCTATCTGGGTGGTATCTTGGGTATTGGTGATTTTCATCACCACTTTCTTCTCCTTTAAGGTGACCATAGACCGGATGTTGGAGGAGGATTTTGCAGTCCTGGCCAGGCAACTACTAGATCAGCCCATCATCCCCTTAGCATACTTTTCTACCCTGGCTTTCCTGCACGGTTCTCTGTTTTATTTCAAACGGAACTTGGAAGAACAGCGGGATGACATCGCTGATAAACACCAAAAGTTGGCTTCGCATCAGACCGAGATTCTGGCACAACGGGACAATCTGGAAGAACTCAACGAGGTCAAAAACAGAATTTTCAGCATCATTGCCCACGACCTACGGAGCCCTCTCAACTCCTTGCAAAGTATCATATCCTTGTTCCGTACGGACGGTGAGCTCTCTCCCCATCAGCTACAAGAGCTGATCAATAAAATAGGGATTAAGGTGCAAAACGTTTCGGCCTTGCTCAACAACCTGTTGTATTGGGCCATGTCCCAAATGGATGCGAAGCTTACCATGAAGCCCAAATACCTTCAGGTAAGGCCCTTTGTACAAGAAACCTGGCAACTGTTTGCCGAAGCTGCCGAGGAAAAGAATATTGGGCTGGTGGCAGAAGTACCCCGGGATCTACCTCCATTGCTGGCAGATGAAGACGCCCTGCGACTGGTGCTAAGAAACCTGATGGCGAATGCCATAAAATTCACTCACCCGTACGGCAAAGTGACCCTTACGGCCAAGCATATACCGGGTGCCATCCGGATTTCCGTGGAGGATACGGGAATAGGCATGACCAAAGAACAAATAGATAACGTAATTGCAGGTACGGTTTCTCAAAGTGTGTTGGGCACCAAGAATGAAAAAGGAACCGGCCTCGGTTTGCTGATCACCAAGGAATTTCTGGAGCGCAATGGCGGTACCTTAAGCATTAGCAGTACTCCAGGAGAAAACACCCATATATCCTTCACCCTCCCTCTAGCCCCTCTCCAGCACCCTATGGCTTCTGCCCCAGAATTTCCGGCTAGCCCTCAGGAAAAAATGCCCGCTCCTACCTTGGAGGTATAGCAGTGGTCTCTCTACAATCCCCCTACTCTACTCCATCTTTAGCACCTATTTGCCGTTCATCCGTTAGGGTAATTAAAGACGGCCCTGTATTAAGGTAGGTAACAGGACCAACACGCAAGTAGAGTAATCATCCAATGAAAAAATTCATCCTCAGTTTGGGCCTTCTAGTAGGCTCTATCACCCTTTCGTTTGCCCAAGAATTTCCCCAACACCTCATGGTGAAATCCGAAAGCCGGATGTTCCAAAAGCTGGCCGTGGAGATTGATATGGGAGACTATAAAAAGTATCCTGAATTGAAAGACCTTGAAAAGGCCTGGGAAAAAGAGCTGCGCCAACTCAAAAGTCATGTGGCCATGGTTCAGTTTTTCGAGGACATGGGCTACACGATGAAGTATTACAACATTGTGCAAAACCACATAGACAGCCGACAGGAAACTATGGACCATATCCATTATTTCTGGTTCACCTACGAAGGGGTACCCGTGCAAGAATCTGAAATGGAAGCTTCTGCTGAAGAGGCAACGGAAGATCCTGAAGGGTAACTTCCAAATGCTAAAGGTTGAGTGTTGAATTACTAATTCACTGATATTCAGCGCACAAAAAGGAAAAGGGACACCGTATGGCGTCCCTTTTCTTATTTCTCATTGAGTATTCCGTTAGTCATCCAGGATGTTTTCCCACTCGGCTTTCAGCTCCTCAAACCGATCATAGGCATCCTTTCCTGGCCGTTTAGCTCCGCTTACCACCACACCATACAGGTAGCGCACTTGGCTCTGGTACATCTGCTGTGGGTAAGCACCTTCTTCATTCACCAACATGCTCAGTTGCTCTTCCAAGGCGGCTTTGCGGTTAGCTTCGCGTCGCTTCAAGCGTTCTTTAGCATCCAAGTCTTTCAGCTCCTCTTCCAATCCGTACACGTAGGCGTCTACTTCCGACCGGAAATCACGCACTGCCAAAGCAAAGGCCTCTTGCGCTTCCAGGTCTGCCTGAGTGATGCCACTTTGTTCCACCCGGGGATCTAGTTCCAGCGTAAGCCGCTGGCTTATTCCTTCCATGGCTCCTGTACTGAGCACCACCATGTAGTCGCCGGGGGCTACCAGCGGTCCGCCCGCACCAAACCGGTAGGCTGCATCCTCATGCCAGCCCCCTGCATGACGCATATCCCACAAAAAGCGGTGCCGCCCTACCTCTTGTGAGAGGTTACCCGAGGGCGAGATCGCTACCCGTCCCGTCGCCATATCCGGCTCTGGTTCCTCCTCATCGCCCTCTGTGGTAGGCATCACGGTAAAACTGCGCACGGTATCCCGTGTACTCATACTGATGATATGGATCTCCAAAGGATCTGAGAACTCTTTATGCACATAGTAATCAAAGTACACTCCAGGTCTTGGGTACCGGGGGTAGTCTGATATCTGACGGCTCCCCCGTGCCGAATACTCCCAACGGATCTGGTTCCTGGGTACCAAAAGGGAAGCCTTGCTGCCTGCCGGGCCTCCGCTTCTTTTGCGGCCTACTTTCAACGCTTTGAATTGATCGAGTACCCAAAAGCCACGGCCCATGGTGCTCAACACCAAATCGCCCCGGTGAAACTTCACATCTGAGATTGGGGACACTGGCAAGTTGCCCTGCATAGAGGCCCAGCTGGCGCCCTCATCAAAGGAGATAAACATGCCATACTCTGTACCCGCTACCAGTACACCCTCCTCGGTAGGGTCTTCCCGAATTACGCGTGTGGGGAAACCTTCGGGTATACCATTCTCACCATCGGTGAGCAAAGTCCACGACTCGCCGTAGTTCTCCGTCATATACACATAGGGCATCCAGTCGCCTAGCTGGTACCGCAGTACCGAGATGTAGGCTTTGGCAGCATTGTGCGGAGAAGGTTCCACGGCATCTACTCTGCCCCCTCCGGCCAAGTCTGGTGGTGTTACGTTCGTCCAATTGCGGCCGCCGTCCTGGGTCACATGCACGGGTCCATCGTTGGCCCCTACCCAAATCACGCCCGCTTTCACGCTTGATTCGCGGATGGCATAGATGGTGCTATAAAACTCCTC
>JBCBHI010000021.1:0-16179 GCA_038525885.1 Bacteroidota bacterium | reverse complement strand
GGGGCTCAGATTGTCTGGTGAGAAGGAACTGTAGGTGCCCACTTGGCGCATAAAGGCCTCATTGAAGAGGGTAGTGTCGGAAATGAACCGATCCTCTACGGCAGTTAAGCGTACCGAATCTTCCGGAGAAAGGGCAGATAAATCAGGATTGTAATTGACGTAGTCAACGATGTTGATATAGGGTGGCTGGGTATCTCGGAAGAACTCACGGTTGGCGTCGCTCCTGGTTTTGGTGATGACCATGGAGAGCAATAGGATAACTGCCAAGGGCGAACTCTTGACAATGACTACCCGAATACTTTTGAGCCAGGAATAGGTAGGCTGATAATACCCCCATAGAAATACCGTCCCGATGGCTAATGATAGGAAGGCCGCTTGACTTCGAAATAGAGTGCCTAGCAGGAACAGGAGAAGCCCCGAGGAAATATTCCCCCATTTCCTAGTTCCTCGTACCGAACCTACCCAAACCAGGCCAATGCCCGCAGTAGGCAATAGCACCGCATGCCGGGTCCAGTTCAGTTGGTACAGATTCTCACCAAAGAGCACTAGCATGATAAATACCGCGATCAGGCTACGTACTTGCGTAGAACGATGACTGCTCACCATAAGCACCAGGCTATTGATGCCCACCAGAAAGAAATAGTTGAGCAAAGCCAAAACGATACCGAACCAAGGTATCCCAGGAGCAATCTGATAGAGAGACTGGAAAAAGGAATAATATCCTAGAAAGTACACCTGATAATGAGGCGGTTGCTCATAGTACATAAGCCCTCTAAACAGGAGTTCCCACGTGCCTTCGTCGGAAGTTTGGTAGCTGTACCCAAAAAGCAGCAGTACCAACAACTGCAGCAGCAAGGGTACTCCCCAAATGAATAGCAGGCTGTTTTTCTGAGGTGGGTGTTTAGAAAGGGTAACCATGCGTAGGTAGGGGAGGATTATGAAGTGAAGAAGTCCAGAATGGCTTGTATGACCACTTGCTGCTCGGTATCGGAAAGCTCATAGTAGAGGGGCAGCCTCAGCAGGCAATCCGTATAGCGATCGGTTTGGGGCAGGGAGGCTCCTTGATAATTCGATTTAAAAAACTCCGACCGATGCAATGACTGATAGTGGAATACCGCCAAGATACCTACGCTTTTCAGGTGTTGAGCCAGCTGCGACCGTACCGCTAAGGATGGAAGCAGGATGTAGTACATGTGGGCGTTTTGTTCCCGGTTTTTCGGGACTATGGGCCGCAGTAGGTGGCCTTGCTCTTCCAGCGTCAGCAGCGCCTCGTGATAGCGGTGCCACAAGTGCAAGCGCTGCTTTTGGATGTCCTCCAGGTTTTCTAACTGGGCATAAAGAAAGGCCGCCAGGATGTCTGAAGGCAGAAAAGAACTACCCATATCTACCCAGCCGTACTTGTCCACCTCGCCTCGGAAGAACGCTGAGCGGTTGGTGCCCTTCTCCCGGATGATTTCGGCGCGATCGAAAAATCGCTCATCGTTGATGACCAACATGCCCCCTTCGCCAGAAATCACATTCTTGGTTTCGTGGAAAGAGAATGTAGCCAGATGCCCAAAACTGCCCAGCGGCTTGCCTTTGTAAAAGGCATCAATGGCTTGGGCGGCATCCTCTACCAGATACAGATCATGTTTATCTACCAAGGCTTGCAAAGCATCCATATCACAGGCAATGCCCGCATAGTGTACCACTACAATGGCCTTGGTTTTGGGAGTAATAAGTGCCTCAATGGCGCTTACATCAATGTTGGGGTGGTTCGGCTCTGAGTCAGCGAATACCAGATGAGCTCCACGGAGCACAAAGGGGTTGGCCGTAGAAACGAAAGTATAGCTAGGCAGGATGACCTCATCGCCGGGAACGATATCCAGCAAGAGAGCACACATTTCCAGGGCATCGGTACAAGAGGTGGTGAGCAGACACTTAGGAAAGCCATATTTTTCCTCAAACCACTGGTGCACCCGGCGGGTAAACATGCCATCGCCGGAGATTTTGCCTGACTTCACCGCTTCCTCGATGTAGTCCTTCTCCTTGCCCGTCATGAAGGGCTTGTTGAAAGGAATCTTAATTTCCATGGTGCCAAAAATGAAAAATAAAGGTATTCGATTCTTCGGTAAATCCTACGGAAACGTAGTACCTGCATGCCCCTGCGTTGCTCCGCTGAGTAGGTACGCCTAGGGTTTGGTAGCCTTGTGCAGAAGCTGCCTGTTTGGCCCCTTCCATCAGTACTTTGCCATAGCCTTTTCCCCGGTGGGCTTTGTCTACCGCAATGAGGCCAATGTTGGTTCGGGCAGCGTCATCATCACGATCCAGCGTGACAAAACCAACCACTTGCTCGCCCTCTTGCACGCAGAGTACCTCCCATGAGCGCTCGCCACTCAGGGATCTCTCCATCCAAATGCGATACATTTCTGGGAAGGCCTTCCGGTCAAACTGGGGATCGAGATGAAAGCGGGATTCGTGTCCGGCTTGCAGCGCCAACTCGAATAGGGAGTCACGTAGAGGCTGACCTAAGCAAGAAACCAAAGAAACTTCTGATAGGGTAGAGGGCTTGAGGGATTGGGAAAACCACACCTTTTCATCCTGAAAGGAGGGCTTCAATTGGGTAATGGCTTCAGCCAGTATTGAGTCTTGCGTCATCACATACACCAGCCGGACATTCTGCTGCTTGCTTTCATCTAGCCGCTGCTCAAGTTCTTGCATCGATGCCCCTGCATTCACTTGCAATCGTGCTACCTGGAAGCCAAAAAAATCACTGTCCCAAGGTAGGTGCTCAAGCGTCATGCGTAGGATCCGGAGTGGTATTGCCGATGATATAGATGGGGCGGTTTTTGGCTTGGGCGAAGGTTTTGCCCAGGTAAAGTCCTATCATACCCAAGGAGGACAAGAACAGGCCAGAAAAGAACCAGATGGAGATGATAATACTCGCATAGCCAGGCACGGCTATGGAGTCCGTAAAGTACTTGAAAAGTGTAATCAAGATAAAAACAAAGGCAGCTATCGAAATGTACAACCCTAGCCGGATGGTAAGCCGGATGGGTTTGTCTGAGTTGGCCAGAATGATATCCAGAGCCAGCATAAACAAACGGCCATAGTTGTAGGTCGTTTTGCCTTCTGCCCTTGAGGCATGCTCTACCGAGAGGGTAGTCTGACGGAAACCAACCCAAC
The DNA here is from genome assembly GCA_038525885.1 of Bacteroidota bacterium. Lineage (GTDB taxonomy): Bacteria > Bacteroidota > Bacteroidia > Cytophagales > Cyclobacteriaceae > DMST01. The sequence goes on along the minus strand of JBCBHI010000021.1, from coordinate 13,014 downwards.
GCACCATGGTGGGGAAATACCGGATGTTCTCCCGCATAGCGGTAATGGCCTCAATGACTTTGCGGTGATAGATGCCAAAGTTGGCTACTGAGGGGTCTTGCTTACTGCCCGTAAGGTAGCCTAGCGTCCGGTAGAATAGTTTAGAGAAGAGGCGCTTGAAATAGGAATCTTGCCGCTCCTCGCGGCTCGCCAGCACGGCATCGTATCCTTCCTGTGCCTTGGCGTAGAGATTGGGAATTTCTTCTGGCTGGTCTTGCAAGTCGCAGTCCATCACCACTACCCATTCGCCACGAGCGGCATCTAGCCCTGCCGTGATGGCGTAATGCTGCCCAAAGTTGCGACTCAACTGAATACCCCTTACCGCAGGGTGCTTCTGCTGTACCTCCACAATCTTGTCCCAGGAGTTATCCGGCCCCCCATCTTCCACCAGGATGATCTCGTAGCTCACACCCATACCCTCGAGTGTGCGCTCATTGCGTTCTACCAATAGCTCAATCAGGTTCTCAGCCCGGTACACCGGGCTGACAATGCTGATGTGGGGGCGGTCCTCCATTACCAGATGTTTTGCAGATCCTTTTTGGTGTAGGTGTGGTTGCGCTCGTCAAAGGCGCTAGCTTCCATGTTCTTAAGCCGTAGGGGATTCTTGGTGGCCAACCGGAATAGCACGGCAAACGGAAAAAGTACCACAAAGAAGACTAGCGACAATAGAATCCGGCCGTTAATCCAGCCCAGGATTTCAGCTAGTTTGAACCAAACCCACAAAATACCCTTGCGAGCCGCAGGTATTAGGAGTGAAATTACACTCACTCCCAGAGCTGCGTATTGCAAATAGAGACTGGTGTTTGGGTTTTTGACGAGGAAAGAGAGCGCCAAAAAGCCGGTAGCCATGACCAGCAAGGATTGATACTGATCTTGTTTTTGGGCTTCCATCCGTTAGAATAAGGTATAGATGAATGGGGCTACCGCAGAACCTCCGCCAATTACCAAAAGTACTCCCAGGAGCAACAGCACCACTATGACGGGTACTAGCCACATCTTGCGGCGCTCACGTAGGAACTGGACTAAATCTTTTAAAAACTCCATGTCTTATTCAACAATGATTTGTTCGATAATCGTATTCGCAATCAGCGAATGTGCGTGTCCGTTGGGGTGCTGATCTACACGCGTGCGTGTGCCGTCCAGCATACTCCAATGATGATACGTATCCGAATATACCGCCTGGGTAGAATCGGGCAGTGAAGACCACAACCGGTGGTCAGCGTCCGCTATTTGAGCCACCTCCACTTGCGCAGCAAACTCTTGGGCCGCACCGGAAAGTGATTCGTTACTGAGAGCCAACAGGATGGGCGTTCCACCCGCAGCCTTTACCTCTTGTACCAGGGCTTGGTACACCGCTAGCTCGGTAGCCGGGTTTTGGTTCCTAACTAATGGAGGCAACTGGCCCAACTTTCGCCGAATAGAGGTGCGGTATTTCTGTACCCACTCGTACAATGCTAATCGCCAGCCTACACGGTAGGCAAAGGACAGATAATCGCCAAAGCCATCCGCAGTCTGTTTGTAATCATTGATGGGCAGGCTGTAGCCTAACGCAAGAAAGGGGGGAGGCGCTACATGCACACCATCTTTCACACTGTAGATGTAGGGCGAGGGAATAAGTGCGCTGTAGCTAGGTGCGTAGTTGGCCACGCCGCGTTCTACCAACCAGGGCGAATACTGCAGCACCACGTAGTCGGGCTTGTACTTCTGGATCAACTCCGTACCACGCAAGTACATTTGGGCAAGGCCCCAGCCGCATACTCCGGCATTTTGATAGCGAAAGCCTAGACTATCCGCTACCAAGTAGGAAAAAGTCTTTTCGGCTGCTACCGCATCGCCATACGTAAAGGAACAGCCCAAGAAGAGTATCAAAGGATCTTCCTCAGTACCCGGTAGCTCCGCTTCTACTGGAATGCGGAATCCCTCCTCACTCCAGCGCATGGGCAAGAAGGTGCTGTCTGGGAAGGTATGAAAGGCCTGGGCTCCCGGATTGGGTGCGTAGCCTAACTGATCATCTGCTATGTGAGGTTGACCCAACCAGCCCCGGGCAGGTTTTTTTAGCGAAAGGTAGAGCAGATCAATCTTAGACTTCTGGAAGCTGAGCATTCCCCAAACTACTAGCCCGAATACCAGAAGTATCTGGCCCATCCATGCACGCTTCACTTTGACTTTGCCCTTCACATAAGGGTACACCAGAGAGAATACAAACATGATGACCGCCCCAACTTTGAAGAAGTTACCGATGCTACGGCCCACAGGGGAGGCCCCAAAGCCGGGTGAGGCGATGGAAACAATGGCCTGGAGTCCCCATCCCAGAAGATGAAGGGCCAAGCCAATTAATATGGCACCCACTAAGTTGTTGAGGAACTTCTTCATGCCTTAGTCTAGTACAAACTCCTCCTGCCAGTTATCGGTGTTTTGCCATTCAGGTTGTTCTGTTTTCTTAAACAGATAATTACCTACCGCCAGGTAGTCCATTTCGGTACGCATAAAGCAGCGGTACCCGTCTTCGGGAGTACAAACGATGGGTTCTCCGCGTACGTTGAAGCTGGTGTTCACCAGCAAGCTGTAGTCCGTTTTTTGCTTAAAGGCACCTAACAATTGGTGAAACTTGGGATTGGTATCCTGATGCACCGTCTGGATTCTTGCTGAGAAATCTACGTGGGTGATCGCAGGCAAATCCGAACGCTTAGTGTAAAGTTTCTCCCGTACTTCCAGGCTTTCGTAGTTATCCGGTACATTAGCCCGGCGGGCTTGCGTCACGGGTTTTACCAGCAGCATGTAGGGTGAAGTGCTTTCGAGGTCGAAGTAATCGTTTGCCTCTTCGGCCATTACGGCCGGGGCAAAGGGCCGGAAAGACTCACGGTATTTTATTTTGAGGTTGAGCGTCTTTTGCATCTCCTCGTTACGGGCATCGCCCAGGATGCTACGGCCACCCAAAGCACGGGGGCCAAACTCCATGCGGCCTTGCATCCAGCCCACTACCTTGCCATCAGCCAGGATTTCCGCCACTTCCGCGGATAAAGCATCATCTTCCAAACGGGTATATTTCGCTCCGTAGCGCCGGGCCATCAGCTCTACTTCCCGGTCCTCAATATCGGGGCCTAAGTAAGCTCCTTGCATAAGGTCCGCCCCCTCAGCATACACCCGAGGCTGTTCAAAGTAGATATGATAGGCTGCTAGTGCGGCTCCCAAGCTACCTCCGGCATCACCGGCCGCAGGTTGGATAAAGATATTTTCGAAGATGCCTGCTTCTTGCAACTTACCGTTGGCTACACAGTTGAGCGCTACCCCGCCGGCCAGGCAAAGGTTTTTGGCTCCAGTCAGCTCCTTGGCATGCCGCGCCATGGCAATTACTACCTCTTCGGTAAACACCTGTATAGCGAGCCCCAAATCACAATGGTGGGCCTCTAGTGCATCGCCGGGTTCGCGCTTGGCAAAGCCAAATAGGGCTTCCCATTTCTTGTCGGATACCATCCGCAAGCCCGTGGCATAGTTAAAGTATTTTTGGTTTAGCCAGATGGAGCCATCGGGCTTCATATCTACCAAAGTATCCTTGATGGTTTGCACGTACTGCTTTACCCGGTCGCTATTGGGGGTGCCGTAGGGTGCCAGTCCCATTAGCTTGTACTCGCCTGAGTTCACCCGGAAACCCAGGAAATAGGTAAACGCACTGTACAGTAACCCTAGTGAATGCGGAAACCGCATCTCCTTGAGGTTGGTGATTTCGGTACCCTTGCCGTGGCATATGGAGGCGGTTGCCCATTCACCCACCCCGTCCAGGGTCATGATGGCCGCTTCCTCATAGTTGGAAGGGTAGAACGCACTGGCCGCATGCGAAAGATGGTGCTCAGGGAAGAGGTACTTTACCTTTTTAGCTGCCGCCTTGTCGATGGTTTCTAATTCTTGCCGGAGTAGCCGCTTGAGGAACATTTTCTCACGCAACCATACGGGCATAGAGGTGATAAAGGAGCGCACTCCCTGCGGAGCAAAGGCATAGTAGGTTTCTAGCAAACGCTCAAATTTGAGCAAGGGCTTGTCGTAGAAAACCACCGCATCCAGCTGATCTAGCGTAGCCCCACTTTCTTCCAAACAGTACTTTACGGCATTAATGGGGAAGCCAGGATCGTGTTTCTTACGGGTAAATCGCTCTTCCTGAGCGGCCGCCAGTATGGTGCCGTCTTCTATGAGGGCGGCGGCAGAATCATGATAGAACGCTGATATACCTAAAATCTTCATGGAATCAGGAAGTGTGCGAGCAAATGATGTTACAAAAGGGAGCCGTTTCTAAGGATTTCCTTAGCTGAGCCATGCTCATTTTCTTATTGGGCTGATCGTCGATCCAGAAAGCATCATACCCCCAGGACTCCAAGTGATCCAGTACATGATCAAACGAGGAACCTATGTTTTCGTAAAGTTCCCGGTTGAATTCGATGAGGAAAGAGGGTTTGTAGGTAGAAAAAACCTTCTGGCCACCAGCCAACACATTGGCCTCAAAACCCTCCACATCCAGCTTTACGAAGTCCAGTTTGTCCCAGCCCAATTCCTTCCAGTATTCATCCAATACCAAAATAGGACTCTCGTGGCGGGGCAGCTTAGCATTCTCCTCATTGTCGGTCACCAAGGCACCTTGATAGAAGGAAGCATTGCAACCCGCCTGTACCAAGGTCAGTGTTCCGGGTTCATCGGACAGCCCCGCCCGGATGGTTTTTATCCGGTCACTGATCTGATTTAGCTCAATGTGGGTTTGCAGACGATCATAAAAATCTGGGCTGGGTTCAAACCCCATGATTTTGCCCTTGGGGCCGATCAGTTTGCCCATTTGCACTGAGAAATAACCTGCATTGGCACCAATATCCAAGCAGTAATCGCCTTGCTTCACAAAGCGTGGCAAGATAGCCGTGGAGGCCGGTTCGTACACGCCGTAGTACATCAGAGCACGAGAAACGTGGTCGGTACTGTTCCACAGTTTCCAACGTACGCCACGGCGAGATACTACCTTTTCCGGCCATGCTTTGGGTGCTACCCGCTGTAAAGGCTTTACCAAGCGGTACTTGGCGAGGCCTAAACCGTTGAGGGTATCCAGGGTGAATTTGAACAGAGCAAAATTCATTCGGTAAATATATCATCTCCGAAGGGAAGCGCATGGTTTTGTAGCCATCACCTGCTTCGGAATCGTTCTCATTTATCTAAGTTATCCCACCAGTCTATTCCTTCCCGGAATCTCTTGGCAAAAGCATCGGGGGTATAGTGTGCCGCAAAGTACTCCCTACGAGCGGTTTGCTGCTCCATTCCCATGTTGCCAAAGCCAGCCAATATCCGCTCTCCCAGTTGTTCTACCTCCCCAAAAGGAACCAGTCCTTCTGCTTCAGGATAGATTTCCGGGATGCCGCCTACGGCAAAGGAGGCGACGTACTTGCCCAGTCCCAGGGCCTCCATGACCACCTTGGGGCTAGGATCGTCCTCTGCGGTGTGCAAAAATACCTGAGCCGAGTCTAATAAAGGAAATGGAGGGCGTTGTTCCCCTACAAAATGTAGCTTCCCTTCCAGTCCCAATTCCTTTATCTGTTGATCGATGGTGTTTTTATCGTACGGTGGTTTGGTAAACCGCCCAATGAAATAGAATTCTGCTTGGGGCTGCCGCTCTACAACGTATTGGGCTACTTGAATAAACAAGTCCGGTCGCTTGCGTTGGTCTACCTTGCTAAGACCCACTACGCGGTATGGCTTGGTCTGAGTACCCAAAGGAATATCCAATACCTGCTGGTACGCTCCGGTCAGGTTCTTAAGCATGTGGATGCGAGCATCCTGATAGCCAAATTTCCCGTGCATCATGCGTTTGCCGTAGTCACAAACATGGAAATGCACCGTCCGTTTGTTGCGCAGCAACCAGTGGATCGGCATCAGGTGAGACCGGTATTTCAGAAAAGTAGGAAGCGGCTTGTACTGCGGTGGTTTCCGGTTGAGCGGCCAGTTCTTGAAGTACCAGTCGGTCTCGTGCCAATACACCGCTATGGGTACCTTGCGCAGCAAGGCAAAGGAAATCAGCGCCCAGCTTTTGAGCCAGCCTAAACTGCTGTAGCCATCAAAAATCACCCGTTCTGCTCCGGCAATCGCCCTCAGCCCTTTCCAAAGGTCTCCGGTATAGTGCGTTTCCATCAGCACGCCTTGCTCCACACAAGCTTCTCGTGAATACCAGAAGCTATCGAAGGGAGTACCGCCCCCGGTTTTGTAACAGGAGAATACGGCAACTTGCTTGGCGCTATGGACCGTTTTCATCCTTTGGCTTTGATTTTACGGCCCAGTGATTCTACTAAATGTCCTACCCGGTAGACTACCGATTGCTTTTTCTTCTTGGCTCCGTACCGGTACACATCAATGTTGTCCCGGTAGGAAAAGGATTGCGATAGCTTTTCTAAAACGCCCACCGGTTTGTGCTCCGCAATCATGGTAGCAATCTGCTCCAGACTGAAGAAGTCGGCAGGCAAGGCACCTTTCTCTTCCCAGCCTTTCAAAGCCAGTAGATCTTGAGCTTCGTCCTGAAATTGGGTGCGGTTGATGAACACCTGTTCGTCAGACACCGAGCCAGCCTGCAACCCCCAAAGGGCCATTTGCAGGTCCTGATCGTCTTCCTTGTGTTCTCGCCAGAATTTTTTCAATAAGGGAGCCAGGTGGGGGTGCTTGCGCGATTGCACAAAGCATTTGCGATACAGGTCACCGTAAAACTGCTCGTAGTCATGGATGCCGGAAATAAGATTGGCCTGCACCCAGGGGTATCCATTCTTGCCCATGGAGTTCACCAAGGTGGTTTCCGGGCGGAGGGTGCTGCCTTCTTCGGGTAAGTAGCCCATGGCTTTTTCCAGATGCGCGGTCCGGTAAAAGTGGAACCCGCCTTGGCGGATCACCCCAAAGAGTTTGTCCAAGATCAGGCCTTGCACCATCAGGGTTTCTGGCTTGCGGCTCTTCATGTACTCCCGCAGGTCTAGCAGGGCATTGGGGGCAGAAAGCACATCGGCATCCACACAGCAGGTAAACGGACGTTTTTCCTCCACCCCGATCTCGAAAGCCTTACGCACCGCGGCACTGAAGGGCACTTCGTGGATCAGGTGGATGTTTTCGGCCGGAGCCTGCCTTTCCATCAACTGCCTACAAACGGCTTCGGTGCGCTCATAGGCCCCGCGTAGGATTACCGTTACGTCCTCAATCATAACCTAGCAGTTGGTTGGCCGGAGCTACTTGCTCACGAAAATCTGCCCATTCCTGATCGTTCCAGGTTTGCTCAGTCGATTTCTTGCTCTTACCAGGCCGGGCTTCAAAGATCTCCTTGTATTCCTTCTCCGAAGGTACTTTACTCATGCCAAGGAAGGCTACCAGTTCTTGGTACTTGGCATAGGTAAGGTCTTCTACCTTGAGAGGAAATACCCGTTCGGGCATGGTTTGCATTTGCTGGTGTACTCGTTCGTTTACCGTACGGTACATCCAGGATATTTTGCCCACGCGGGTGAGTTGTGCCCAGCTCTCGTAGGCCTCTTTGCCATGGGGTACCATGCGGCCAAAAAAGTGGTTGGGCTGCATGTGGTATTGGAAACCGGGTACCTTGTCACCATTAGCATAAGCCAGGTCCTCGCTGTACCAGCCTTTCACTACGTGAGACTTCACTACCGCCTCCGCATTGCGGTAAATGAAGATAAACTTGGCGTCAAACCGCTCGGCAAGTTCGGCCATATGAAAGCTTAAGTAGGGATTGCTCTCAAAGTACATCTTCCCCTTCTTTCCGGCCTCAGCAATCCACTGGGTACGGGGTGCGAAAAAGCCCTCCATATCCACCGGGATTTCATTCCAGGCGGCGTAGCGGTAAAAGCTGTCGCCTAGCAAGTCCTGAATGTGGTTAGAGTCCACCCCCTTCACGGCCTTCATCAAAGACTCCAACAGGTGGGTGCCACAGCGCCCGGTACCTACCGCAAATACGGGAGGATGGTCAACCGATTTGTTTCCGAATAGCTTGTTTAGCATTACCAAAGTGTAGGTTCGTTGGAGGCCAAAAACCGGTTGGTTAGGGTAAGGCCAAATCGTTTTTCAAAGGTAGCGTTGCGTACCATATTGCCACCGCAGGAAGCCAGGCCTACATACCCGAGGTCTTTCAAAACCCCGAAAGTGGCTTCGTTGTAGGTGCCATCATTTCCAAAAGGGGCAGCAAATACCCTAGAAGGTGTTACCCCCCAGGCTTGTAGTTTCTTCTCAGCAGTTTGTATCTCCTCGGCCTGTTCCTCAGGCGAAAGGCTAGCCAGAGTATAGTGTCGGTGGGTATGGTTCCCGTACGAAAGCAGGTCACTTTCTTTCAACTCTTCAGGAGTGATGTACAAGGAAGAGGACAGAGTAATGTTTTTGTCCTGAAGGAATGCATCCAAAGCTTCGTCTACCTGCTTGGAAGGAGTTCCGGGAGCTTTACTGTGTCGGTAGAATTTTTCCCCTTCCTTCAGCATAGGACCGTGTTTTGCAGCGTAGGCGTCCAGGAATTCGCCTTCCCACCCCGAATCAATGACCGTGCGTACTTTGTCTCGCCAAAGGACATTGCCCTCCAACAGGGTGGTGGTAAGGTAAAAGGTAGCCGGAATCTGAAGTTCCTCTAGCACCGGCACGGCCACCTCATGTACGGAACGGTATCCGTCATCAAAGGTGATGGTGCATACCTTCTGCCCGGGTTTGGGCGGTAGTACGGTGGCTTCGTCTATGGAAATGAAGCTGTAGCCTTGACCGCGTAGCATGCGTAGCTGTGCCCGAAAGCAGGCCTGCGAAACCAAATGCAGATTAGCAGCCATGCCTGCATGCTGTTCAGGATCGCCTACGGCATGGTACAGTACGTTCGCATGCGTGGGGATTTCCGCCTTCTCAGGCTTCGAAGTGAGGCGCTTTTTGAGCTGCCAAAGTTGCTTTCGTACACTCATCAGGCCGTCGGTTTCCAGGTTTTGAACCAAAATTCCAGAATGTACAGGGCCCACAGACGGCTGTTGGCTTGCTGATCAAGCAAACTTTGCAGCGAAGCTTTGGGCAGAATGCCTTCCTTCACCAGGTATCCGTTGCCCAAGGTGTTTTGTAGCAGTTCTTGGGTGAGGTACAACTTTTTGGGAGCACTAAAACCCTTCTTGGGCTTTTGCAGGATGTTTTTGGGTACCCGGCCTTTTAACTGATGATGGAGCAAATATTTAGTGTACTTGGGGCGATAGTACACCGCCTCGTGCATGCCCATAGTGTATTCAATGAGCTGGGTATTCAGAAAAGGTACGCGTACCTCCAGGGAGTTGGCCATGCTGGCCCGGTCTACCTTGGTCAGGAATACCTCGGGCATCAGTGTTTGGTAGTCCAGTAGCTGGAAATTCTTGATGGGGCCCTGGCTTACGTCCAGGTATTGGCGGTATACCCAGGCGTTGTCCTTATTTGCATAGGGTCGCATGAGTTCTGGTGATAATACCCCCGTAAGGTCAGAAAAAGCCCATTTGGTCCAGGAAGTATACGCGTGGTAGCGCTCCGCCAGATCTAATTGGGGGGCAGCATTGCGCTTGCCCAATAGTTTTTGGGTGAAAGAGGCTTTGGGGTTCAGTTCTTCGTAAAGTCGGTGGTGCCAATTGTACCCGGCAAATACCTCATCTCCGCCATCGCCCGATAGCGCAACCGTTACGTGTTCGCGGGTTTTTTGAGATACCAGGTAGGTGGGCAAAAAGCTAGATCCGCCCAATGGCTCGTCGTAATGGTAGGCCAGTTGCTCCGGGAGCGAGGTCATCTCGTCTTGCAGTACCCACTCGGTATGTTGGGTATTGAAGGTATCCGCTACCTGGCGGGCAAAGGTGTGCTCGGATTTACTCCAATTGTTGAACCCAATGGCAAAGCTTTGCACGGGCACCTTTAGGTCCGTCATGTGCATCACCAGCGCAGAGCTGTCATACCCACCGCTCAGGAAGGCTCCTAGCGGTACATCCGATACCAATTGCTCCTTTACGGAGTTCAGTAGCAGGGTCTGAGCTTGCTCAATGGCCTCGGCGTCGGTGGGGCGAGACTCTCCCGGTTCCAGTTGCCAGTACGGGGCCAGTATGGGGTCGCCACTAGCTAGTGAAAACCGTAGATAGTGACCTGGAGGCAGTTTTTGGATACCTTGGTAAATAGTACGCGGTTGCGGAATGAAGCGGTACATCAGGTAGTCTGCAACCGACTCCCAATCCACCTTGCGCGGGACTTCCTCGTCCGTTACAATGCCTTTCAGCTCACTGGCAAAGTAGAGCTGCTTGCCGTTGTAGTGGTAATACAGGGGCTTGATACCTACGCGGTCCCTTACCAGTAGCAACTCCTGTTTGGTGTCGTCCCATAGGGCAAAGGAGAAAATCCCCTCGATGCGTTGCAGCAAATCCAGCCCCCAAGCCTCATACCCGTGGATGAGCGTTTCGGAGTCAGTTTGGGAACGGAAGGTGTGGCCCAAGGCTTCCAACTCCGTCCGCAGACCTTGAAAGTTGTAAATCTCGCCGTTGAAGACCAGCCACAGCGTGCCGTCCTCATTGGTCATGGGCTGTCGGCCATCCTCGGTAAGGTCGATGATGGACAACCGACGGTGTCCCAGGGCTACCCGATGATCCTGAAAGAACTCACTGCCCGCCCCGTCCGGCCCCCGGTGATGCATGCTGTCGCGCATCCGGGTAAATACCTCCGGGTTAATGGCTTGGTCCCGATTCAGTTGCCCTAGGATCCCACACATGGCTTAAGCGTTCTTGCGGCCTTTTACAGTCACTACCCCAATGGCAGGGAAGTACTTGGTGAGGAAGTTGGTGGGGTTGGCCGCACTGCGGTCTCCTTCCACTTCATAGCCCGCCTTTTTCGCCCATTGGCGTACCTCAGGGTAGGTGTGGTGGGTGGCAATGGGGGCCGTCCACCAGTCAAACATCTGGTGGTAAGTATTCCGCAATTCCACAAAGTGGTTCATGACCCAGCGCATATCCCGCTTACGTACTTTGATACGGCTTAGGCCCCGGCTGATGGCAGCCATAAATTTTGAGAAGGCAATTTTACCGCCCATAGGCAGTAGCCAGGTGAACTTACGGAACACCCAGTCCCAAAATTCCACAATGATATTGCCCTTGCTGTATACGTGGGCAGTAAAGAATCCACCGGGCGCGACCGTAGCGGCCAGGCGTTCGTAAGCCAGCGCCGCGTTGCCCGTGTGCATTAGTACCCCAATGCTGAATCCGCCGTCTAGTGCCCCCTGTTTGATGGGAGGGTTGTGCAAATCGGCCTGGAAGATTTGGATGCCAGGAATCTCACGGCAGTTATCCTGGGCAGCGAGTACCGAGCCTTCGCCTAGGTCCATACCTAGCACTTGGGCTCCCGCCAGATGGGCTTGGTAGCAATAGCGGCCGTTGCCACTACCCCCGTCAAAGATGGTTTTGCCTTGCAGCTCCCCTTCAGCGAACATACCCTTGCGGTAGAACGCCTTGTGGGTGGTATCCATGGTGCCTGCGTGGTCGCTGTCCGTTTTATTGTCTAGCTCCTCTACGGCATCTTGCCAGCCCCAGCGTTTAAATTCCTGCCACTCCCAACCAAAATACTTGTTGGTGTTTTTCTTAAGCCCGGCATACTGTGCTTGCAGTTCTTGCACCGCAAAGTTTTCGGCCTTCAAAGCGTCAGCATGCTTTGCAAGGTATTCTTGGGCGTCGTACAGGGAGGACGAGACGAACCGGGGAACTCCGGCTACAATGGGGTACATATGCCCTCCTTCGGCGGACTTCAACAGTCCGGAAATGATCTCGCCATCCTCTTCCTGTTCAAAAGTGACCAGGCTTAAATCAGACTTGCTTTGTGGGCAGCATAGGTAAGGGAGTACCCAATCTCTCATAACCTTTGGTTTAAAAGTATGCTTACTTGTTTCTTAGGATGCTTATTGCCAGTGACTTAGGTCTCTTTGCAACCAGGCTCCTAGTTCTTGATTCGGTTGTTGGTATACTTGGCGCAAGTGCTCCCGAATATTCGGAGCAATGCCCTGTTGGTATTCTGTAGGATCCGGCGGCAAACGCAGGATACGCTGTTTCCAGGTCCGCTTGTTCCGGTTCTTACTGCCAGAATTACTTTTCTTATGTACCATCTCGGGTACGAAGGAGGCGTCTACCTCCATAAATTCAAATATTCCCTTGATGAACGCGGCCGGATCCACTTTGAGATCATCAAACAGTACCACCTTGATTTGTTCTTTCGGAAACAAGTCCAGAAAAGGCTGAAGCTGCTCCATGTACAGACCTGGTTTCACCCAGGTGTCGAACATATCAATGGCTCCGTAGCCACCGTATTCGAAAGCATCCTCAAAAGTATACGAGATTACCTCTCTCCGCTTTAGGTGCCAATAGTGGCTAAAAGCCCGCTCTATGGGGTTTCGGAAGGAGAAAATAAACTTAGCCTGAGGATTGAAGTCATAAATGCGCTGGGCGGCAGAGGCATGCCGGATGTAGCTGGGGGTGGTATCTACAATGGTTTGCCCCTCCTTGGCGTCAGCAAACAGCGGTGCATACCAGTCCAGCCCTTCATGATGATGAATGGTGAAATAGTGGACCGCGTCGTTTTGGGTCGTAAAAATCCCAGGATGCTCCTTAAAGCATTTGTAGATCCAGGTGCTGGCCGTTTTTTGGCAACCTGCCAAGAAGATGGTAGGGAGTTTCTGTGTCATATCAGCCTCCTATCCCTTGGGGTTGCGACCAGGATTGTTCCATCAGAATCACGCCGTGCTTTTCATTGGGAATCTTGCCCGACCCGAAGAAGTCTCCACCTTCTACAAAGAAGTAAGCGGCTTGGTCTACGTGGTCGGCCGGTTCGGATACCTGGCTGGATTCTCCCCCCACTATACAGTGCAAAGTCACCCAGTACTTACCAGGCATCAGATTCACCTTCGGTATGGTACAAGTAACGGTGTTGCTACCGGGCTCAAACGATAGCAGATTACCCGTAAAG
>JBCBHI010000020.1:0-16324 GCA_038525885.1 Bacteroidota bacterium | reverse complement strand
GTTTGTGGGCATCAATGTAGTGCTCTACTACGCACCAGAGATATTCAAGTCTACCGGTATGGGTACCGAAGCGGCCCTGCTGCAAACCATCTTGGTGGGCGCCATCAACATGATTTTCACCGTCATTGCCATTGTCACGGTAGACAAATACGGCCGCAAGCCCCTTATGTTGATTGGGGCCTTGGTCATGGGTGTCAGCATGCTGATCCTGGGTAGCACCTTCGCTGCCAACCAAATGGGCATCGTGTCACTGGTATTTATGATGATCTACACCGCAGCCTTCGCCCTCTCTTGGGGCCCCGTAACCTGGGTGTTGTTATCAGAAATTTTCCCCAACCGGATTCGTGGCAAAGCCATGGCCTTGGCCGTAGCTGTGCAGTGGGCTTGCAACTTCCTGGTTTCGCAGACCTTCCCCATGATGAACAATAGCACCCGGCTGAACGAGCTGTTCAACCACGGATTTGCCTATTGGATCTACGGCATATGTGCCCTGCTAGCCGGCTGGTTTGTATGGAAGATCGTGCCAGAAACTAAAGGCAAGACTTTAGAAGAAATGGAGAATCTGTGGACTTCGGAAGATAGTTCGCAAGATGAACCTAAGGAGAAGGCCGTAGTGGCCTAAGGGTACTCGCACAGTAGCGAGGGAAAAGACATGCAGGCGGCGGCAACCGCCTGCATGGTAACTAGTTTGGCCAATTCTGGTGGCGGCAACCACTGGAATCGGCATTGGAAATTGAAAACTGAGTTACAGTCTATTACAAAACTAAAGAGTTTTGGGGTTTTTGCCCTATCCTCTTCGTTGAAAATAGCTCAGCGTTCGATTTCCTTCAGCAGAGACTGCCCTCTGCACCCAATCGATGAAAAACCAATTAATCATCTATTAAAATGAAGGACATGATCACGACCAAAAAGGGCCTCCTGCTGAGCATATTAGGAGCCTTCGGATTGCTGGTATTCAATGCCTGCGACCCAGAAGAAATTATCGAAGAACCCACCGCCTCCTTTGGAGTAGAAAAGGCAGGCCTGGTCATCACATTCGTCAATGCATCCGCCAATGGCGAGACCTACGCCTGGGACTTTGGTGACGAGGGTACCTCTACCGAAGAAAGCCCCGTGCACACCTATGCAGAGTCTGGCACCTATACCGTTACCTTGACGGTGACTAACTCCGCAAATTCTGCTTCTACCACCCAGGATATCGAAGTGACCGAAGCCGATATCATCAAGTATTTTGTGCAAAACAAAACATGGCAGCTGGTACGGGGCGAGGCTATTGCCTACAACCTGGGAAGAGCCCCCGTAGACAATGACGGAGTAAGCTGGGAGGACTATAATATACCTTGGTTGTTCTCCTACGGAGACAAATCCAACGCACAAGCGGCCATGGCGGCACGTGGTTCCTGGGCCAACGACTACTACACCTTCAATGACGACGGCACCTACGATGTTGACTTCAATGGCGACTTCTGGGGTGAGTTTGGCATCTGGGCAGGTACAGAATTCGATCAAACCGACATAGATATATCCGGTGGATCCTTGCCCGCCAACCAAAACGGAAATGATGTAAGTGCCTTCATAGCAGGTACTTGGGACTGGCAATCCAATGACGAGGCTTCCACCTTGTCCGTACTGGGCGCGGGTGCTCACATCGTTAATGCGCGCTACAAAGCAGGCGAGACCAGCTATGAGGTAGGAGACGGCATCACCTACAACGTACTGAAAATGGTAGAGGATGCTTCTGCCGACACCTTAGTGCTTTATGTAGATGCCCTTGACAATGACTTTAATGAGACCAACCGCTCCTTCGTCACCCTGGTACACTACTATGTAGACGAGCCCGATCTCAAAGAGGTAGATCCCGGTCCAGTTCCCGTCGATTTCGTGGAAGAGATTTCCGCCTCCACCATGTCCCACACCTTCCAAGACTCCACCAGTGTAGGTGATGGAGTAGATGCCATATACTCCTCCAGCATCGTAGAGTATGGCGTCACCATGGACGGGGTGGTCTGCACCAAAGTAACCCGAACAGATGCGGATGGTGGTTTTACAGATTTCAAATTGATCTCTAGCGATGCTGACATCCGTTTCGACGATGGCGGTACCTACACCTTCTCCAAGGCACAAGTAGATGTTTACATCCCTAGTACCAATGCCTTCACGGACAATCTGCTAAACCAAGTGATGGTGAAACTAGCAGACCAGAGCTTTATGCTGGGCAACTTCTGGCAAAACTGGAACACCTTGGCCCAGATTGATATCGCTTTGGACCAATGGGTTACCCTCACCTTCGACTTCACCAACATGCTAGATGATGCCGATGCTCCTGCAGGAATTCGGGACAATGTGGACCTCATCATCCTTGAGTTTGGCGGTTCAGGCCACGGCGAGAGCGGAGAGATTTATTATAGTGATTTCAAATTCATCGAGTGATCTCATAGATAGTTCATATAGCACCAAAAAGGACGGCAGACTTTGTCCGCCGTTCTTTTTAATCCCCCAATTCATATACCAGAGCTTTCAGATCAATGGACATGGAGATCTCACCCCCCCATTTAGGGATAAACAAAATAGGGCGTGCCCCTACCCGGCCTCGCTTATCGGAGCTTCGCTCCTCCCAGCTTCAGCCAAGTAGGGTCGCGCTTTCACCACTCGCTATCCCGGCTTTGGGCAGTTTGCTCAAGGGTTCTGGCTTTGAAGCCCCAGAGGGTTCAAGCCTCCGAGCTCATTTTTCGCCCCGCCGGCATGAGCTCAAACAAAGGCTCAATCGCTCACGCAAAAACATCATCCCCAGGCCCAACCATTTCGAGAGTTTCCCCGGGAACCCCCATCCCCTTGAGCGTCTCACGCACAAATGGATAGGGTATCTCGTCCTACTTCTCGTTTGCCTGCTCCTCCTTAGCCCCAACCTCCTTGCGCAAGCCAGCGCCCATAACGGTGCCCCCAAATTTGTCCCAGAAAATGGCCGTTTGCTCATCATAGGGCAAGATTTAGGCGCGGTAGGTGGCCTGGATGCTTACCCTGACGGGTATGTAGATAATAACAACCAGATCCCCGCTGGGGTCACTACCTATACCGATATCCCCAACCTAGGCGGGCTTGCCTCCAGAGTAAACTATGGTGCGGGTGACATCAATGCTCAGGCCTACCTGGATGATGAAACCTTCAATAACTCCGCCATCATTATTGGCTTGTACATGGTCGGGAATACCGCCGGGATCATCGGTGGCTTTAGGAACAACGTGATCCGTGAGCTAGGCCAGTGGATCAAGGCCGCAGACCGTCCGGTCTTTTTGCGGATAGGGTATGAGTTCGATGGCCCTTGGAACAACTATGCCCCCGCAGACTACATAGCCGCTTACCAGCAGATAGTCCATATCATGGACGAAGAAGAGGTCACCAATGTGGCCTATGTCTGGCAGTCTGCCGGCATCAACACCGCCAATATAAGCCGCTGGTACCCAGGCGACGAATACGTGAACTGGGTAGCCTACTCCTTTTTTGACGGGGGCAACCCCGGTCAAAGCATCCGTGATTTTGCAGCCCAGCACAACAAACCCATCATGATAGCCGAGGCTACCCCCAGAATGGACCTTAAAACGGTAAATGCTGACGCCGCCATACGGGGTTGGTTCGCACCTCTATTTACCCAAATAGACGGCAATGAGCGCATCAAGGCCCTAGCCTATATCAACGTAAACTGGGACAGCCAAACCATGTGGCAAGGGCAAGGCTGGGGCGACTCTCGGGTGGAAGTAAACGAGGGCGTGCAGGAGTATTGGTTGAACCGTACCCAACAGGCCGAGTGGCTTAAAGCATCGCCTACTTTGTTCGAAGAACTACAGTACACCCTATGGCGCGATTCGCTGATTGTCAATCAGGTTACGGGCATAGAGGACATCGAGGAAACTACCCAGCCCTACCAGTTAAAATGGGAAAGAGGAGAAGTGACCCTACACACCCATCAGGGCACCCTGGATCAACTAGAAATTTTCACGCCCCAAGGGAAACGAATATATTATACAGATGAACCCCGGGACTGGTACCCTTTGCCCAGACGCATTTTGAACCAGCCCATCATCATACGGGCACTTCGCGCAAACGAAGTATACGTTCACAAGCACCTACTATCGATTTCCTATGAATAACTCCAATGCGGTTACCTATCGGATAGCCCTGGCCGTCACCTTGGGCGGATTCCTTTTCGGATTTGATGCCTCTGTTATTTCTGGAGTTATCGGATACGTAACCCCCCAGTTTAACCTAACCGACATTCAGCAAGGCTGGGTAGTAAGCAGCCCCACCTTTGCCGCCATGTTTGCTATGCTTACCAGCGGGCCACTTAGCGATCGCATAGGCCGACGCCGGGTGCTCATTTTTGCTGCCCTGCTGTACGCCATTTCGGCCCTGTTTTCCGCCATCGCTCCCGGCTACGAAGTATTGGTAATCGCCCGCATGGTAGGTGGCCTGGCCTTTGGAGCCGCCTTAGTACTGGCTCCACTCTATATCGGCGAAATTGCTCCTGCGGAGCTAAGAGGTAAGCTCGTTTCTATTCAGCAGCTCAACATCGTAATCGGATTTTCCGCCTCCTACTTCTCCAACTACTTCATCCTGCAGTATATCAATGACCCCTCTTCAGCCATCACCGAAGCCACCGGTTGGCGGTGGATGTTGGGAGTAGAGCTAGTGCCTGCGCTATTGTACTTCCTGCTACTCTTCTGGGTACCGCGCAGTCCTCGCTGGCTTATGATGAAAGGCAGAATAGAGGAAGCCAAAACTGTGCTTGGTAAAATTTTCTCAGCCGATAGGCTACAGGAAGAGTTCGGCAGAATGCGGGAGAACTATCAGGAGACTCAAACCAAGCCAAAAGCAGTGATAGGGATCCTATTCTCACGTGAATTTAGACTTATTGCCATGCTCGGCTTAGTCCTGGCAGTAGTACAACAAATTACCGGCATCAACTCCATCCTGTTTTATGCCGCCACCATCTTCGAACAGAGCGGAGTGGGTAAGAATGCCGCCTTTATGCAGGCCATATGGGTTGGGTTGGTCCAGGTAGTATTCACCGTAGTCACCATGCTGATGATAGACCGGGTAGGCAGAAAACCGCTCATGCAAACCGGCCTAGCGGGCATTGCTGTGAGCATGATTCTTGTAGCCGCAGGCTTTTGGAATGCGACCTACCAGCTAACCTCGGAGCAGGCTGAAGCCATTGGTCTTTCGGAATATCAAGACCGACTGGCAATGGTATCGGGGGTTACTTACAGCAGTGACCTTTCCTTCAAAAACGACTTAAGGCTCCTCTTAGGAGAAGAAACCTTCAATACCTACGAAAGCCAGATAATGGAGCAAGCCACTGATATGAATGCAGTCTTGATTCTGGTGGGAATTCTCGGATTTATGGCCTCCTTTTCCCTCTCGGTAGGCCCGGTCATGTGGGTGTTGTTTTCGGAGATATTCCCCAATCGGGCCAAGGGCATTGCCCTGGCGGCCTTTGGGTTTCTCAACTCCTTTACCTCTTGGGTAGTACAGTTCATTTTCCCCTGGGAGCTGAACAACCTCGGCAACGCCACCACCTATCTCATCTTCGGAGTTTTTGCCATAGTGGGCTTTGTCATCCTGGGCCGTTACCTGCCCGAAACGAAAAACAAGAACCTGGAGGACCTTGAAAGAGAACTTATTCGGGCATAGCCAGCTACCATCCAGACCATATTCCCAAATGATCCTCCACTTTAACCGAACCGCCTCTTTAGGATGAACGCTATCAAGAATCCTATCCTCCCAGGTTTCCACCCGGACCCTTCCGTCATTCGGGTGGGAGAAGACTACTATTTAGCCGTTTCCACCTTCGAGTGGTTCCCTGGGGTGCAACTTTTCCATTCCAAAGACCTGGGCAATTGGGAATTGATTGGCCACGCACTCACCCGCACCAGCCAACTAGATATGATAGGTGTAGGGGATTCCTGTGGAGTGTGGGCGCCGTGTCTTTCCTATCATGACGGGGTATTTTACCTGGTGTTTTCCAACGTCAAGAACTTCGATGGCCTTTGGAAGGACACGCCCAACTACCTGGTGACCACCGATGACATCCGTGGAGAATGGTCTGACCCCATCTTCCTTAGCGCTAGCGGCTTTGACGGTTCCCTGTTTCATGATGACGATGGCCGCAAATGGTACTCCAGCATGCTGCTTGATCATCGCGGAGGGAAATTCTTCGGGGGTATTCTATTACAGGAATACGATGGCCATGCCCAGCGGTTAATCGGACCTGAGCACCAAATATTTGAAGGATCAGAAATCGGTATTACCGAAGGGCCTCATATTTATAAAAAGGGAGGGTACTACCATTTGATCACCGCGGAAGGAGGCACCGAGTATGGCCATGCGGTGACCCAGGCCCGGTCCCAGTCCATTACTGGCCCGTACGAGATACATCCAGATAACCCCATCATCACCAGTGCCCATCGCCCAGATTGGCCCCTGCAAAAGGCTGGGCACGCTGATATAGTAGATACTCCTTCGGGAGATTGGTATGCCTTCTGCCTGGTAGGCAGGCCATTGCCAGATACCCGGCGATGCACTTTGGGTAGGGAAACAGCCATTGTCCCCATGGAATGGCGAAGTGATGGCTGGCTATACAATAGCACCCCGGAGAAAATGCCTCCCGAGAGGGTAAAAATCGAGGGATCCACAGCGGCAAAAGGGAAATCTCAGCGTGTGGTGTTTGGCAGCGGCATAGTGCCCAAGGAGTTTCAATCCTTACGGATTCCCCAGTCAGAAACATGGAGGAGCCTAACAGAACGCCCTGGGTACTTACGATTGAAAGGACAGGAAACCCTATCCTCTCTCCATCGGCAGAGTTTGCTAGCTCGCCGGGTGCAAGCCTTTCACATCGAAGCCACTACACAAATGGAGTTTCGGCCTACCCATTTCCAGCAAATGGCTGGCCTCGTAGTATTCTACAATACCTACCATTGGCACTACCTCTACCAGACGGTAGACGACATCGGCCGCAACATCCTGGAAATTTTGACCTGCGACCGCTATCGCTTTGTGGAGCACCCTGGCAGCCCGGTGGTACTTCCTGTAGAGATAAAGGAAGTCCAGCTCAAGGCCACTATCCAGGAGGCATCCCTGCAGTTTGCCTATGCTACCCACTCAGATGAATGGGTAACTGTAGGCCCAGTCTTGGATGCCAGCATCCTTTCAGATGATTATGTGCAGGACCATGACTACCGGTACCGGGCAGCCTTTACGGGCATGTTCGTGGGCATGTGTTGCCAGGACCTAACCGGGCAGGGGCACCCTGCTGATTTCGCATGGTTTGACTATCAAGAACTTTAATAAACATGGCTACAAAAACCATTTCTACTGACACCCAATGTGCGGATACCCTGCGGGCCCTCTCCATCGCCATGGTGGAGCAGGCCCAATCGGGACACCCCGGCGGCCCCATGGGCGGAGCCGATTTTATGCACGTGCTCTACAGCGAATTCTTACGATTCGATCCGGATGATCCCCAGTGGCGCTGGCGTGACCGGTTCTTTCTCGATCCCGGTCACCTTTCCGCTATGCTCTATGCCCAGCTACACTTGGTGGGCTTCTATACCACTGAGGAGCTCCAGCAGTTTCGGCAGTGGGAGTCGCCCACCCCAGGTCATCCGGAGGTAGACCGCCCACGTATGGTAGAGAACACCTCAGGCCCTCTAGGACAAGGGCACGCCATGGGGGCCGGGGCTGCCCTGGCGGCTCTGTGGTTCCGGGCCAAATTTGGCGACTGGATTAACCATACCATCTATGCCTACATATCCGACGGGGGTATTCAGGAAGAAATTTCGCAGGGCATTGGCCGTATTGCAGGTTTTTTAGGGTTGAGCAACTTGGTAATGTTCTTTGAATCCAACGACGTGCAGCTCAGTACCTACACGGATGCCGTAACCCAGGAGGATACGGCCCAAAAGTATGAGGCCTGGGGGTGGAACGTACTGACCATCGATGGGCATGATCATGAGGCTATCCGTGTGGCGCTACAGACTGCCAAGGAAGAAGGAAAAAGGCCCACTCTCATCATCGGGAAGACCATCATGGGCAAAGGGTGTGTTGATGCATCAGGGGAAACTTACGAGGGATATCCTGAATTGCACGGCAAACCTATTGGGGCTACCGGGGCCGATTTTGCAAAAACCTTGGAGGCGCTTGGGGCAAAGGTTAATGAGCCCTTTGCCGTTCCGGCTGAAGTGCAGGCCCAGTATGAAGACATAAAACTGCGGAAACGTAGTGAGGCTGCTCAACACCGGGCTGTGGAAGAGGCCTGGCGAGCTCAAAACCCTGAGCAAGCACAGAAGCTAGATCAGTTTATGAATCAGGAATTGCCTCCCTTGGACTGGTCTGAAGTAGCCTTCAAAGAAAATGGAGCCACCCGAGAGGCATCCTCTGCTGTGTTGGGCTACTTGGCGGGTAAGGTGGAAAACCTCATAGTGGCCAGTGCCGACCTCGCCAATAGCGATAAAACGGATGGGTTCTTAAAGAAGTCTAAGGCCTTCGCTCCAGGAGAATTCGATGCCAACTTTCTGCATGCAGGGGTTGCTGAGTTCAGTATGGCGGCCCTAGCCAATGGCATGGCCTTGCACGGAGGTATTATCCCGGTGGTAGGCACTTTCTTCATCTTTTCAGATTACCAGAAGCCTGCCATCCGGCTGTCGGCCTTGCAAGAGTTGCCCGTCATCTATCTCTGGACGCATGATGCCTTTCGGGTGGGGGAGGACGGTCCTACCCACCAGCCGATAGAGCAGGAAGCTCAGATCCGCCTGATGGAGCGGGTACATAACCACCAAGGCCAGCGGTCCTTTTTGGCCTTGCGGCCAGCAGATGCTGCGGAGACCGCGGTGGCGTGGGATATGGCTCTTACCAATACTCATACTCCCACCGGCTTGATTTTCTCCCGCCAGGGCATCAAGGATTTGCCCTCACCTAGCAACCGGATGGAAGATGCCCAGCAAGCCAGGCAGGGGGCGTATCGGGTGTTATCAAGCGAAGACGCAGTGGTCACCCTAATTGCCAGCGGAAGTGAAGTAGCTACCTGTGTAGAGGCTGCAGGTCTACTGGCAGAACAAGGGGTGCAGGCCAATGTGGTCTCCATGATCAGCGGCCCTCGGTTTGAAGGGCGTGGACTTGAGCAGGAGGTGCTGGGTACCCAACCCCGCTTTGGCCTTACAGCCGGGCTAGAGATTACTCTGCAACCCTACGTGGGGGATTCAGGCAAAGTTTTCGGGCTCAACCACTTTGGTTATTCTGCCCCTGCCCAAGTGCTGGATGAGAAATTCGGCTTTACCGGGGTGCAGGTAGCGGAGGAAGTTAAAAGATTCTTGAAGCAATAGAGGCTTGAAGGGCAATCACTAAACCACAATCAAAAGATCCATGAAATTCTTTATCGATACGGCCAACCTGGCCGAAATACAGGAGGCCTATGACTTGGGCGTCTTGGATGGAGTAACTACCAACCCATCGCTGATGGCCAAAGAGGGCATCACTGGAGCGGAGAACATTTTGGCTCACTACAAAGCCATTTGCGACATAGTAGACGACAACGTAAGTGCTGAGGTTATTTCCACTCAGGTGGAGGACATGATTACCGAAGGGAAAAAGCTAGCGGCCATCGACCCCAAAATTGTGGTGAAGGTTCCCATGATTGCCGATGGGGTGAAGGCCATTAAGGCCTTAGCCTCAGAGGGTATCCGCACCAACTGTACCCTGATATTCAACGCTGGTCAGGCCTTACTAGCGGCCAAGGCAGGGGCCTCCTACGTTTCTCCTTTCATTGGCCGGCTCGATGATATCAGCACCAACGGGATGGACCTTATTGAGCAGATTGTCCGCATCTTTTCCATTTTCGGGATCAAGACCGAGGTGCTCGCTGCCTCTATTCGGCACAATATGCACCTGATCCAGTGTGCCGAATTGGGGGCCGATGTAGCCACCTGCCCACTCCAAGTGATTACCGGCTTGCTCAAACACCCTCTGACTGATATCGGCTTAGAGAAATTTCTGGCGGACTATGCCAAAGGCAATGCGTGACGAAATACTCCGCGGGAGGTATGCTTCTCGGAGAAACTGGGCTTTCAAGCCATACTAAGGCGGGGGAGTTGTTCCCTGCCTATTCTATTCCCAGGGCCGAAGTTCCTGGCCACTCTTAATCAAACGCACCCATGAAATATCTACCCATATTGGGCCTGTTAGCCTTAGTAGCTTGCAACCCCACTACCAACCCAGAGTCTACCACCAAAAGTGATCGCCCCTTGGCGAAATATGAACCGGCCGACGGAAAGGTCATCCTCTTTGCCGGACAGGAGTTGGAGTCAGTTGGCGGGCTGGAGGCTCCCTACAATGATGGTTACATGGACCATTTTCCTCAGCCTGGCGGCTGGACAGCGTACTCCAACCTTAGCCCCGGTGATACCTCCTTCGGCTTCGTTGGTAAAGGTTTAGACGGTATTTTCTCTACCGACGATTGGGGAGATAGCCCTAGCAACTTATCCATGCAGGTAAGCGATCCGGACTTTGAGGGGATGGCCGTGGCTATTGGTTTGTCTATGGTGAACCATGAAGGGGCCATAGCCCGTGGAGAGCGGGATAGCCTAATCCAAGTGATGGGCCAGTATTTCCAGTCACTGGGGGAAAGGCCTGTATTCTTACGAATAGGGTATGAGTTTGACGGAGCTGGCTGGAATAACTACGATAGGGAAGACTACATCACGGCCTTTCGGCGCATTAAGGATAAACTGGATGCAATGGGGGTAAGCAATGTTGCCTACGTGTGGCAGTCTACGGGCTGGGTAAGCAATCTGGAAATGTTGGAGGGCTGGTACCCAGGAGATGAATATGTGGACTGGTGCGCCTATTCTTTCTTTTCAAGATACGACGAGGCCAAAATGATTGACTTTGCCCGTGCCCACGGCAAACCCGTATTTATCGCAGAAGCCACGGCTACGGTGTCTGATTATACAGCAAAATTCAATGGGCAAACGAAACCCATGGTTTTTGCAAATCCTGCGGAGGCGCAAGAAGCATGGGACAAATGGTTTACCCCATTTTTCAATATTATCCACGAAAACCCTGACGTAGTTAAGGCCATTAGCTACATCAATTGCAATTGGCGGAGCCATGAGATGTGGGTTAATAATCCCACCTTTCAGTTAGTAGATGCCCGCCTGCAAACGAGTCCCATGCTAAAGGAGAAGTGGCTGGAAGAGGTGACTTCTAGCAGATATGTAAAGATTCCATACTAGTACTATTGAAAAAGTCCTCGCTGCAAGCGAGGACTTTAAGTGCATCGTGTTATTTGATATTATAGGGGCGATCCGAAGATGTCCACGGCATCAATAATGATGGTAAAATTCTCTTTGTGCTTTGGAGGGGTTTGATTACCATTTCCTCCCTTGATTTTCTGTTTCTCAATTTTTGAGAATTCTTTAATGGGTTTCATACTTCTTAATGTTTGTTGAAAATTTCCTTCTAAAATACGATCTGTTTCCAATTAAGATAGGTATTTACCGATTTTGTGTCGAATGATCTTTCATTGATCAATAAAAGGCAGCGCCAGTCCAATCACTATATCGTAAGAGTATTGTAATCACTTTCCTTGAATGAAGAGAGGGCCTAAAAGAAAAAGATCAAGTCCAAACCTTGAACTTGATCCCTCAATCTATCTCCGCTTCTTTCGACCTCCCTTATGGGGTGGAGGTCCGCTCCTCTTCTTTTTATACGGCCGCTTGCCACGTATCGGGCCGTCGTCATCGCGGTTCACCCGTATGGCCCGGTCATCCACCTCTATGCCCTCAAACTTCTCGCTTAGGCCTCTGTCCAGAGAGGTAGAAATGCTGAAGTAGGCGCAGGTTTTCATCAAGGCTACATCCGTGAAGTGCTTTTGCTTGAGCCCGGAAATATCCGAAAGGAAGTGCAGCAGATCGCCCTTAGTGGCGCCATCTACCGTACCCACATTTACAAAATAGCGGTGGGTGTCTGAATCCTCTTCGGCTTCAGCAAATGCCTTGGTGGCGGCTGGAGAGGTCTCTTTGGCTTCCCCTGGCTTTTTCTTGTCCTTGTTGCCTCGGCCACGAGTCTCATTCAAATTGTCCTCTTCGTCCTTGGGCACTTGCAGGTGGTCCAGCTGTGTGGTGATTAGCCGCTTCAGAATGTCCTCTTTGGTGAGGTCTTCAAAGCGGTCTTGTACCTCTACCAAAATCTCATCTGACTGGTCATCCACTTGGGTATTGATAATCAGGTTGGCCCAGTGGTTGATTCTTGCCGCCCTCAATTGTGATAGAGAAGGCACTTGCACCTGCTCAAAGGTGACCTTGATCTTTCTTTCCAGGTCTCTCAGTCTGCGGTTTTCGCGGGGACCCAAGAACACCAAGGAGATTCCCTTACGGCCAGCCCGGCCGGTGCGGCCGCTGCGGTGAGTGTAGGCTTCCAGCTGGTCTGGTAGGGTATGGTGAAATACGTGCGTGAGGTCATTTACGTCAATGCCCCGTGCTGCTACATCCGTGGCAATAAGCAGCTGCATAGAACGGCTCTTAAACCGCCGCATGGCCGTATCCCGTTGCCCTTGAGACAGGTCTCCGTGTAGTGGCTCTACACTATACCCAAGATTGGTCAGCTTATCCGCTATCTGCTGCGTCTCCCTTTTGGTCCGGCAAAACATAATGCCCCGCATGCTGGGGTCATAGTCCAAAAACCGCCGAATAGCCGCCATCTTATTGGCCGCTTTGGTCACTACGTACTGGTGGGTAATATCCGTATTGGTTTTCACCTGCGCGTCTACCTGCACCTCTTTGGGGTCCTGCATGTAGGTAGATACAATCCTACGGATTTCGGGGGCCATGGTAGCCGAGAACAACCAAATGGCTCGCTCTTCGGGTACGTGGGATAGAATGTCATCTATCTCCTCCTTGAAACCCATATTGAGCATTTCGTCAGCCTCATCCAGCACCACATAGCGGACATCTGCCAGGCTTACTACCTTTCTGCGAATGAGATCGAGTAAGCGCCCTGGCGTTGCCACGATGATCTGTGTGGGCGTTCTCAGGGCCTGAATTTGACGGTTGATGGGTGACCCACCGTACACCACCTCTATATTCAGGACAGGATTGTCCTGAGCAAAGCTTTTTAGCTGTTGGGCGGTTTGCTGCCCCAACTCCCGGGTAGGTGCCATCACGATGGCTTGCGTTACCCGCATGTCTTCCGCCACTAGCTCCAAAAGCGGAAGCCCGAAGGCTGCGGTTTTGCCAGTACCTGTCTGGGCAAGCCCAATAAAGTCAGTGGGATCGCTTTCCAATAGCAAGGGAATAGCTTGCTCCTGGATAGGGGTTGGCTTCTCATAACCAAGACGGTCTAGTACACCGCTTGTATCGGAGGACAGACCAAGTTGTTCGAATACGTTCAAAAAGGGATTCGCTTAAATGAGGTACAAAGGTAGGCAACCATTTTCGATTATGGACTACCCGCCCATAGTCATTTGATTTAGAGAACTTTTAGGATAAAAATTGTATAAATGTCGTTTATTTCGGAATAAATGTCGTACATTAAAGTATGGATGTAAACGAGCCCCTTATTGGTTATTTAGCCTACAATTCTCCTACCGCGCTGGAGAGCTATCTCAAGGCCATTTTACCCTCTCCGTTGTATTCTTATTCCTATCTTAATGTACTCAAGGATAAGCTAACGGTGACGCGGATTATCCGTAAGGGCATCCCTATTAGTGTTTTTGAAGAGATTCAAAAAATGATGGATTTTTCAGATTCCCAATGGGCAAGCTGGTTAGAAATCAACATTAGAACCTTACAGCGCTATAGGGCAGATAGCCAGCACATTTTTAAGCCTTCGCAAACCGAGCGAATCTTTGAAATAGCAGAGATGATTATTAGGGGGAACCAAGTGTTTGACTCCAAAGAACATCTCCAGATTTGGCTCAATACCCCTTCCTTGGCTTTGGGCAATGAGTCCCCTCTGTCGTTTTTTGAAAACTCCTATGGTAAAGAGCTGGTAATAGCTGAGCTAGATAGGATAGAATACGGAGTCTTTGTCTAATGCTGGTTTACAGGCTTTCGCGTGCGGCCTACCGAAAACAACTTTCTGGTTACGGAGCTTCGCTGAATGGGCAGCGTTGGAATTCTAAGGGTACAGAAGTACTGTATGTGGCACAAAGCCGGGCCTTAGCCTGTAGCGAAGTAGTGGTCCACTTACCCTTAAGTATTCTGCCGGACGATTACTACATGCTGGAAATTGAGTTGCCGGATAATGCTATTCTTAAATCTGTTTCAGAAAAAGAACTGCCCTTAGGTTGGGACTCACTTCCTCATCAGCCCCAGAGCCAACGGATAGGGGATTCCTTTGTGCAGGAAGGAGAAGCACTAGGCCTGCGAGTACCCAGTGTGGTTATTCCGGGAGATTTCAATTATATGCTCAATCCCTATCATCCTGAGTTTTCTCAAGTGAAAATTGTAGGAGCCAAGCCATTTCCCTTTGATTCCAGATTGTTCAATAGGTGAATTTCTTATTCATCAAAAGTTGAATTATCAGGCAGGGTGCAGGTCATAAGGGATTCCTTTAAAGCGTATAAAATCAGCTGGCGTTTATTCAATGATGCTGAGACGTATTTCCCTCAACTTCTATAATTATCAATGCCTGGGGCCAGCTTTTAGCCTTGAAAATTCCGTGAAAGGTGTACTTTTGCGTACACTCAATAGCTGAATAATCACTAAGAATAAGAGGGAATAATATGCCCCTTGCCTGATGAACTAATGAGAGCTTCTGCCATCCTACTTGCCGCAGGAATGAGTACACGAATGGGAGAACAAAATAAGCTCCTACTTCCCCTGGGCGGTAAACCCATCATAGAACAATCTTTAGAAACCTTACTGGCAGCTAGTCCTGCAGATGTAGTGGTGGTGCTTGGTCATCAGGCTTCCCGCGTGAGAGAGGCCTTGTCCTACTATGAAGGCAAAGTTCGGTTTGTTACCAATCCCGATTTCGAACAAGGGATGACAAGTTCTATTCAGGCAGGGGTACAGGCTATTGCTCCGGATGCCCTTGGGGTGATGGTATGCCTTGGTGATATGCCCTTTCTTACTTCATTTGACTTACAACAGCTGGGTGCCACTTTTACACAGCAAGTAGCCCAAAACCCCAAGACCATTGTAGTGCCTACCTATGAGGGACAACGGGGCAACCCAGTAACTTTTAGTATGGCCTTCCGTGGTGAGATTCTGGATCATACCAACCAAGAGGGTTGCAAAGGGCTCGTAAAGCGCAATCCTGAATATGTGGTGGAGGTGGCTTCTGCCGGTAAGGATGTTCGTTTGGATATTGATACCCCCGAGGAATACGCCGAAATGGAAGCGCTTTGGAAACAGCGGCAACGTGCCTAAGTTTAGTACCTATGCAGATAACCGTTCAAGCTTTCGGTATTGCCCGAGACATTATTCAAGCCTCTAATCTATCTCTGGACTTAGAGGGACCTATTACCGTTAAGTCTGTCAAAGATCACTTACTAGCCAAGTTCCCGGCATTTGCTGAGCTGGCAAGCCTGAGGGTAGCCGTCAATACGGAATACGCTGACGATCAGCAGGAGCTTCAGGAAAATGATGAGGTAGTGCTGATTCCACCGGTAAGTGGCGGATAGGTTAACGATACAGGAAAACCGTAAAATCACCCTCGCTATAGCCATCATGAAGCTTGACTTTCGGGGAAAGCGTCTTACAGTATGCTAAGACTTCCTCGGAATGGAAAGTGAGCAAGTACCGATCTGAGGGTTGGGAATTGCTTGCTTTCAGTAGATTAAAGGCCAACCCCTGTGTGCATAGTCCCCACAGCCGGGAGATAGCAGTGTAGGGGTGCCCAGCGGTAGAAGTAGGATAACTTAGGGCTCCACAGGCTACTACAAATTCCGCTTTGGGTAGGTCCATCTGCGTGTAGTCACCGCATACAAATCGGAATTGTGGATCGCCAGCGAAATTTTCGGTTGCCTGACTGATGAAGCTAGGCAATATGTCCACGCCTAGGTATTGGGAAGGCTCCCACCGTGGGGTTATGTACTTCAAAAAGTCTCCGAAGCCACATCCCATATCCAAGATCGATTTGCCATTCCAGTCACCCAGTTGTTCTAGTACGGAAAAGCGCAGGAGTTGAGCCTCATTGGAGGTCCACCCGGCTTGCTCCGCAGTGGAGGCCTTTTGATTGTGCGACTGATGAAAGGCAACTAAGGTAGCCAGCTCTATGGGGTCCATTCGATGTGCTTCTTAATTGGCTAGAAAAGTGCCGCCTTAATCTT
>JBCBHI010000019.1:0-16474 GCA_038525885.1 Bacteroidota bacterium | reverse complement strand
CTTCAGGTTGCTGGCTAGAATGGCCACGCCAGGGAAATCCTCAATCCGCTGTAGCAGGTAGGCCACCTCTTGGTTCGCAAAGCGGTCGTTGCTGCTGCGGGCTTCCGTACGGCGGCCAAAGAGGGCATCGGCCTCATCGAAAAAGAGAATCCAGTCCTGATTCTGGGCTTGGTCGAAGACCTTGGCCAGGTTCTTTTCGGTCTCGCCGATGTACTTGCTCACAATGAGCGATAGGTCGATCCGGTACACATCCCGGTCGGTTACCTTGCCCAGCAAGGAGGCCGTGAGGGTTTTGCCCGTGCCCGGGGGGCCGTGCAGAAGCACCTTGTAGCCGGGAGACAGCCGGCGGCCCAGGTCATAGTCTTTCAGCAGTTTCTCGCTGTGGATGAGCCAGTCGCGGATTTCCAGCACCGCCTCCATAGTCCGCTGGGGCAGTACCAGCTCCTCCCAGTCGAGCCCGGTGCTGACGTAGCGCGCCGGGAAATCGGGCCCGAATTCGGGCTTGAGAATTCCGCCGTGCAGGAAGTAGGCCAGGTACTCCTTACTGATCTGCAATAACCCTGCAAAGCGAGGTTCCTGCTTTTCGGCTACTTCCAGATGCAGCACGTTGAGCCGGGCAAACAGATAATCGCCGGAAAAGAGATAATGCAGCAAATGCCGCACGCGCAGGTTGTTGGCTCCGCAAAGGAACAGCGCCGTTTCTCCAGTGGGTAAAAAGCCGCCGTGTACCTTGCCCCGCTGGCCGCCAAACTCGGTGAAGTTGCGGTCATAGGTTTGATTTTTGGCAAAAAAACCGTCCAGCACCTCCGGTTTCAGGTGGGGGGCCAAGGTGAGAATCAAGACCAGCCGCTCCATGGCATTGAGCGCGTGCTCCTGCACAAACTGGGCGTAGTTGCCGGGCTCTGCGGAGAGGTCTGGCGGGGGCAACTCTTGTAAAGAACTGACCGGGGCGGGCAACTCAAAGTATAGCTTGAGCCGTGCCTCTATACACTGCTGGAGCCAGTCTAGCTCACGGCTCAGAATCTCGGCATTTTCCAGTATCTGTTGGCTCATGGTGTCGGGTTAGGTTTTGCCCCCCAGGATACGTGCAGCAGCCCTTCCATCCACGGTAGGCGAACCATAGACCACTGCCAGGGCAGGCTGCTGAGCAGTACATCGTAGGGTTTAGGATCTACATGGAGCACCCAGTCCGGGGCGGGGGCCCGCAGTACCCCATCGCGCACCAGGAAGTTACCCCGGAAGGATTCCGGCCCACTGGCCGCCAGGCGTTCGCTGGGCCGCAAGGCACTGGTGAGGAGTTCCTGTACTTGGGCCTCCTCCTGCTCGGTAGGCGTAAACTGTACGGGGAGAGGTTCTTCCATGGGCCACTGGCACAGCAACTTGCAAAGGGGCAGTTCGGGCTCCACGGCCTCCGTTTGGCCGGTAGCCAGGTAGTAGAGCAGCAGGACGGCCCGCGCCTGGCTTTCCGGGGACAGGAAGGCCTTCCCTCCCTCTTGCAGGAGCCCTACCTGGCTAAACAGTGACCGAATAAAGGGCCATAGCAGTACCAGGCCTCCGGTTTGGAGGTAATATTCCACCGCAGCACTTTTCTCGCGGGGGGTAGGTATCGGAGCGTCTTCCGTTCGTTTTTCCTTCAGCTGACGGCTCAGCCAGTGTACTTCCGGTTGCAAAGCCAGCCGCACCTCAGCATCGGGCACAAAGTGATACAACTGCACCCACTGTAGTAGGGCTTGCTGAGCAGGCGAGGTGGGAGTGTTTCCTCCCAAGTGCAAAGTGGCCGGGGCTAGTAAGGTCTTCAACGTGGTGAAATCTGGCAACACCGGAAAGGCCGTACCAGGAGACAGGTAATGCTGTTGCCAAGCCACTAGCGCCTGTTGGGCTGCCTCCGGCAAAGAAACCCACACCTCCGGGGCCGCCTCAGCAAAGTCCGAAGTTCGGGGCCCTTGCAGCCAGAGCGCCCAGGCCTCAAGAAAGTCCCTTTGGGGAGCTGCCCCTTGCTGGGCAGGGCTGATATTGGGGTCTACACTGATCTGCCAGGCTTCGGCCAGGGTATCGTACCAGGAATCGGGCAGGGCCGGATCTATCAAGCCCGGAACCAGAGGCAAAAGCATCTCTAGCAGGGCGAGTGCATGCTCCTCCCTCTGTTCAGTATGATAGGCTACTAAAAGGGCCTGTAACTGCACGAGTGCCCGGGGGGTAAGGCCTTGCTCCTGGCGAAGCCGCTGGCGGTGCCTGCCCTGCAAGAGCGTACGCAGGTCGGCCAGGCTTCGCTCCCACGGCGTTTGCCGAAACAGCGGTTGGCCTGCTTCCAGATGCTGAATAAGCCGGGCCAATACGCTGGCCTGGACCAGGTCTTCTTGCAGTAGTTCATCCCAACGCTGCCGCCACAGGTCCCACTGTTGGCGGGTGGGGTTTTCCCCCGATTCACCCTGGCTTTGGGTAGCTGCGGGAGGGAGTAGGTCTGCCCATTGGATGGGCGTTTCCTCAAGGTCTTCGAAATGGGGTACCCAGCTGGCAGGCAAGGGTTGGGTAAGCCAAGCCGCTTCCGGAACTACCGCCTGAAGCTCGACTACCCACTGGCGTAGACGCTCGGCTACCGGGCCTGGCGTATGGCCATGGCTCAGTAAGGCCTGCCAGAACCGTAAAGGCACTGGCCCAGAGGCAGAAAGGACTTCCCAAAGCGCCTTCAGGGGCTGCCAGGGCAGAGGATGCGAAAAGCCGCTGGCCCAGCGCTCTAGTAGCTGGATGGCTGGAAAATGGGCCAGCACGCGCCGGAGGGCATTGGGCTCCCGCATAAGGTACTTCAGAGTTTGGGGCGTGCTCCTCTGCGTTTCGAACAAGCGGGCCAGGGTGGCTTTAGGGGAGTCCGCATGCTCCCAAGGCAGGAGTCCGGTGCGCAAAAACATTGTCCAGGGCTCCTCTGCCTGATTTCCGGGTGAGTCTTCCGCCGTACCGCCCGCACCCGCGGAAAGTTCCTCTGCGGTATTTTCGGATGCCGAGGTAGAAGCCCGGGACGCCATAGCCCGCAGGCTAGCTTCTATTTGCGTGCGTAACCGTTCTTCGGTTTGTTCCAGCGTAAGCTCCGGGGGCAGTACGCCCAGGTCGATTTCCAAGGTGTCCAGCGAAAGCGTTTGGTGGGAAGGCACCCACTTGGCCGCTTGTTCCATCGCCGGCACAAAGGCCTCTTCTATAAGGGCCGCCGCCTTTTCGCGTAGGGCACCGGTACTGGCTTCGTCCGGTACCTGTAGTTCTATGATTTGCCGATGGACATAATGGGTATCCATCAGGCTTGTACGGTTAGGGTGATGGTTTGCCGCAGGCGAATGGTGAGCCCTGACCGCGGCTTAGTGGCTTTTATGTACAACTCCGTGGTGGTGGTGAGCCCGGGCATCAGCAGGGTTACGTCTCCGGCAAAGGAGTTGGGCGAGAAATCAATCCCTAGCACGGCATGGGATATGGTCTTGTTTTTGGAGTGAAACTGGGGCTCTCCCAGCGGCTCATCGGTATCGGTCCGGTGCAGTTGGTAGCTCACTCCCTCCTGGGTCCCGGACAGCGTTATGGTGGCCGACTGCCCTACGGCCAGGGGGCTGGCAGGGCCCTCCACCTTGGGTGAGGGGTCTGGGTATATCCTGAAGTGTACCCGTTGCACTAGCCGCACGGAGTTTACCCAGTCGTGAGCCCGGTTGAAGGCCTCCGCCTCCAGCACTACATCTTCTTCCAGAGGTTCTGTAAAGGGCAGGGTGAGCGGGTCCGCACCCCCGGCTACCCGGAGGCTCCACAGGTCGTCTGCCTTTGGCGGATCTTGGTCAGAGTTTTCCGGGTCGTTTACGGCTTCCAAAGCCGGAATATCGATGCTAACCAAGCGCACCTGATAGTCCACACTGGCTTGCGTAGCCGCCACCACTACCCCACCCTGCCCTTGGTAATAGGCGGTATAGGGGTGGTTTTGTGGATTCTCTACCGGGGGCTCCTGCCCGGCTTTGGCTTGGGTATCAGAAAGCTCTCCGGTTACCGCCAGTCCGGTATTGGGCCGTACCCCTACGGGAATGGTTTCGGTGAGGTAGCCCCGGTTTTCGGTATTGACAAACTGGGAGAACACCTGTAGGTCCAGGTTTTCGTAGAAGGACTGGGAGCGTAAAAAGGCATCCCGAACTTCGTCGGCTATCAGATCCGGAGGACTCAGCAGAGCAAAACCATCCGGGCTGGCTTCTGGGGCTAGGTCCGTACCCGGAGCCAGATCGGCCAGTTGATAGGAGCAGTTGGCTTGCCCGGAAACCACGCGCACTTCGAATGTCTGACCGTAGTCTAGCACCACCCGGGGGTGTTCTTGCCAGCCGTGTTCTGGTGTACCATGAGGTCGCGCCAATAAGTTCAACCCTATGTCTACTCCGGCTTTTACCGTGATGCGCGTTTGCAACAGGCTAATGAGACCACGGGATACTTCCTGAGCAATGACAGCGTAGTTCTCATCCCGAATGGCGATCTCTGGCGTAGTGAATTGCAGGGGTGGTTGTACCCGGCTGCTGCGGTAGTCCGGTACCTGCGCCTGGCGTTCGGGCTGATTCTTTAGAGCCGCCATGGCCGCTTCTACGCTGGTCAGAAATTTATCCGGATCAAGGTCCAGCGCTTCCTCATCTACCAGCCAATAGCGTACCCCCGCTTGCGGCTCGTGTACATAGATGTACTCGCGCTGCTGAAAACTCACCTTGCTATGGATGCGCTCCAGCGTGTTGATATCCTGAGGGTCTCCACTGCGGTGCTGGGTGGTGACCAACAAAGTATTTAAGGGCCAGGGAGTGCCCAGGCCGATCCGGCGCGCGAGCTGGTACCGGGCATCCCGGCGGGTGTTCGATCGGGACAGTTCCGGGTTAGCCATGGGTAGTTTGGGCTAGAGATTGGTGCCATTCGCCAAGATAATGTTCAAATTCTTCCATCTCCGGGGCATCTAGCCAGTGGAAATAGACGCACAGATGGGCGGGGATTTCGTCCCGCAGGGTGCGTTCTAGCAAGGTGCGGAAACCGGGGTTTTGCAGGCGGCCCGGCCACTTGGGCAGTACTACGCTTACCTGCAAGGAGAAAGGGTCTTTGCGGAAACGTGCCCGATGCCAACTCCCCTGTAGAGAGGTAAGGTCCGCAGGCATCTCTTCTACCTGCAAGGTGAAGGTGTCCTCCGTGAGATCAGCCAGGGAGTACAGCCCCGTGAGCTGCGGCCCTAGTTGCACTTGTATCTGCTCATCGGGGTCCAAGCCGTGATTGGGCGACTGGCATACCAACTGCTGGGCATTGGCGCCCTGCGCCACGGAATGGATGGGCTTGCTGAGCAACATGAGTACCTGCTGCTGAGGATGCTGGTCCGCATCGGTAGGCCGGAGCAGTATGTGCTCTACCATATGGAGGCCTTCCAGCGTTAGGTTTTGTTCCCACCACGCAAGCCAGGCCTGGTCAGCTTGGGGGCCTCCCAGGTTGGCCATTTGCTTGGCCTCCGCCAAAACCGGAGCAGGCCCGCCTGCCGGGCTTCCATAGAGACGGCATACGCCCTGCTCTACTTTCCAGCGGTTGCGGTTGAGCGAGGCAGCCCATACCTCGGGCCAGGCACCGTGTACCGTGTATTGCGTTTGTAGTTGCTCCTGGGCCGCTGCCAGGGCAGCCGTTAAATCCGGCCGCTGGCCGTGGCCCATGCCCATCAGCAAGCCAATGCGGCTTTCTAGTCCGCTGATGTTCGGGCGACCGTCTTGCCGGGAGTCCTGCTGAGTATAGTTGAAGGCCTCCCCCCGAGATTTGCTCATGGCGGCGTACTGCAACACCATTTGCTGCTTTTGCCGCAGCAATATCTGGGACAACTGCCGGTGCTGCGCCTGGGTATCGGCAAAGAAACGGAGGTGGTCCGGGCAGGTCTCTGCGTAGCGGGCCAGCAGGTGATCAAACACCCGGTGCAGGCGGAGCAGTTGCTCCCCACTAGGGTCCGTCATGGCCTGCAAGTTGGTGGCCCATTGATGTTCTGTTCGGCACACCGCCGGATGCCGCTGGTCTGGGGTGTGGGTCTTCTCTATCCGTTCCAGATCAAAACCATCCGGGTACACCACGGTGATACGGTACTTCCCATTTTGGTGACCCGCGCCACTTAGCCATAGTGCTTCGCCCTCTTGGAAATTATGGGCCGGCAAAGAGGCATGCAGGGTGGTATCCGACAGAGGATTGATCCCTTCCAGAGGCTGCCAGGGGTTGAGCAAGGTCTCAGCCCCCGGTACCTGGCCCAAGAGGGGCTGCGAAAACCGAGAATGGTCTAGCGAGCCCTCTGGGGATATCAATTGCTTAAAGCCTTCCAGTTGGGCAAACTGATTGGCCAGTACCTGGTCAAAAAACAGCAGATATCCCTTGAGCTGAGCAGCCTGGGCTTTTCTTAAGATAGAAGTACTGTCTGGCAGACCTGCCTCTCCCACCCCGTACATTTCGGGGAAGTGTTCTTGTAAGGAATGATAGGACCCCGGATTGCGGTACTGCCCGGCGGGGGCTTGAGGAAACCGTGCTTGAGGCAAGCGGGCTTCCGGACGGCGGGC
Source organism: Bacteroidota bacterium (assembly GCA_038525885.1). Classification (GTDB taxonomy): domain Bacteria; phylum Bacteroidota; class Bacteroidia; order Cytophagales; family Cyclobacteriaceae; genus DMST01. The sequence continues at coordinate 9,917 of JBCBHI010000019.1, read as the reverse complement.
CCGGCGCCAGGCTACGAGTTCGTTGGTAGCCTTCATCAGATCCACCCCAATGGAGATCCCATTTACTTGTAGCGTGATTTCGCTGTTGGCCTCGTCAAACCGGGGAATCTGTTGGTCCGCAATGGCTAAGTACCAGGGGTACTCCGTCCCGTTGGATACCAACACCAGCGACTTCACAATTTGTACACCCTCAATATCCAACAACCGCCGGATCAGGTCAGAGGTACGCAATTCTGCCTTGGGTAGCGCGGCTCTGAGCTCATCATCGGGCAGAAAGCCGTGGTCTAGCAGGGGCCCTTCGAACAATTGCTCATGTTCGTAGCCCATGGCTTTCATCTCTTCGTACGTGCGAAACCGGGGGGCCGGAGCTATATAGTCGTTGAGCTGCTGGAAAATCAGCCCCAGCAGGGCATAGGGATCCGGCAAGCTTTCGATCTCAATCACGCCCTGAATAGCGATCCTAAGCGTACTCGCAATATCTATCTGGGTGAGATCTTCTCCCAGGTTACGGCAAGCCATCAGCCGTTGCCGCACCGCCTGTCTCATGGGTTCCCCGCGGCCTAGTTGGTCCCATTCCAGCTCTATCACCACCCGGAAAAGCCCCCGCAGCGGTAGCGGTTCGTTGCCCTCCGGGGCCAGTGTCAAGGTCTTGTTTTGGTAATCAAAATAGAGGGCCGGGCGCGTTTGGGTATCCGGGTATACCCAGGCATTGTTGATGCCGGGTATGTCAATAATCACCTTCCGCAGGTCCGTAAGCGTGACTGGCCCCATGGGCAATAGTTGGTGCGCCAGCGGCAGAGGGTGGGCTATGGTTCCGTCGGCTTCCGTAAGCAAGTCCGCCATGGGAAAGTCCAGCCGGTAGCCCAGGTCCGAAAGCAGGTAACACAGGATGTCCAGTGTGGTGATACCCGGGTCATGGGTATTGTGATCCGTCCAGGTATCTCCTGCCAGTTGCTGTATCAGCGCAATGGCCTCTTCCTTGAGCGCGTACGGGTCTTCCCCTACCTGACCCAGCGGGTCGTCAGTGATGTATCGGGTGATCTTTTGGGGCTGCATGCTCATAGTCTCACCTTATTCGTTACTACCTAGTACCAATACCTGCATCCTGGCATCATGATAATCATGTTTGGGGTCCATGAAGTGGTTATGATTGGTCCGGAACTTCACCACTATGGTATGCGACCCGGCAGCTAGCGAAGCAAAGTAGGTATCCTGATTTCCATAATAGCTCGTGTTCCCCGTAATGTACTTGGCTACCACCACGCCATCTATCTCTATCCTGGACAAGAAATGCCCACCGCCCACGTGCGCGCTGATCAAGTAGTTGATTAGCACGGTACTCTCTTGGGTAAGCGAAATGGTTTTTGAAAGGCCCGGTATGGTAGTCCAGGTATTGGTATGGAATGCAATAGGTTTGGTGGCGCGAACCGTATGCAGTTGCGTTTTTATAGAACGGGCCCTCAGTTCCCCATATAGTCTCATGGTTCCCGTGGATTCAAAGCGGGCTACCTCCTTATCCGGTTTACCAGAACCAGTATAGTAGAACCGCAGCAAGTCATTGCTATCATCTCCCCAGGCAATCACCGAGTCTGCCCGGTTGTTCGAATTCACTTTGAGCCCTACATACATTCCATCCGTGCTGTCCCCAAACAGTACCCCCTTGTCCATCCAACTCCGGACCGTCATATTTCCTGTACCGATATGCAGCTTGGTTTCCGGATTGGAATTGGCAATACCTACATTCCCATTAGTACCGTGCACCGTTAGTCGCTTATGTTTATTGGTTTGAAGAGATAAAGAATGATTGCTGTAGGCACTAAAAACTCCACCTAGTACATGCACGGGTTTATTGAAGTAAAAGTCATCTCGGTCCGTCTCAAAATGAGACCAAACAGAATTTCTGGCCCCTACTTCAGTCAAACCATGTTCGGTTTGGATTTTCAAGCTGCCTCCGCTACCTCCACCCCGAATGGCCCCATTGATATCCAAAGCTACCGCAGGGTTGATTCTCCCAATGCCCACCCGGCCATTGGTTTTGAGTTGCATCACCGGGGTGAAATCACGGGGATAATCCTTTTCAGCAAAGGAATTCTTCCAGTCAATACCGTAAAAGTTGATATCCCCACTGCCACCGCCATTTTGGATCATCACCATCCCGGTTCCCTTTTCGTGATTGGGTGAAAAACGGTTGGCGATATCACTCCCCGTATGCTGGCTATGGGAAAGCAATGCATTGATGCTCAGGTAGGCATTGGCCCCCAGCGAGGTTTGCCCCAACGTAAGGTAACCGCCTACCCGTAGCCCCACACCCGGCCCGCTTCCTCCCACATTCAGGGTATGACTAGGATTGGTGTGGCCTATGCCCAAACGGCCATTGGCCGTAAACCGGGCTACTTCCTTTCCCGAGGCTCCGGCTTCGTTATAAAAAATCCGTAAGCTATCAGTGGGGTTATCTCCCCAGGCAATGACGCTGTCGTACCGGTCTGCCCCTTCTTCTTTGAGTCCTACAAACAGACCATCCGTTCCTTCACTGACCAGCAAACCGTTTTTCGCCCAGGCAGGCAGCGTAGGAGCGCTTGTGCCTACATGCAGGGTCGTTTTTGGGTCGGAGTTCCCCACACCTACATAGCCGGTAGCGTGCTTCACGGTGATCCCTTCGTTATCGTACCGCATCAGCCGTAAGTCCTGACCGCTATAGGCAGATACAATCCCTGAGTCTATATAGATCCCTTTCTGGAAATAGAATTTGGGCCGGTCCGTGTAGAAATGCATCCAGTTGGCATGGCCAGCGCCTACATCCAGGTACCCGTGGTCCGAACGTAGGCGTAGTTTTCCATCTGCGTGCCCTCCCCGCACATCTCCCGAAAGGTGGATGTCTTCTTGTGGATTGTTGGTGCCCAGGCCGATTTTCCCGCCTGCGAAATATGTATTTCCTGCTGTATGCAGGTGCACCTTGGTTTGGCCTTGCCCGTTGCGGATTTGCAGTTGGCCAGGAGAGGTACTGCTGACCCCAGCATCCGCATTGAAAAGGTAATTCCCTCCGGCCACATCCAGATACAAAGCCTGATTGATGGCTTTGATAAAGGCAAACTGGTTGATCTTTTCGGTGTGTAGTTTGAGCGTACCCGCCCCACCGGCGGCAGATTGCCCTAGCTCCAGGGTAACGTGGTTTTGGAGAGTAGCGTAGGATATAGCCGAAACCGGGCTAGAGGAATGTACTTGCAGCTTGGCCGTAGGGGCAATGGTACCGATACCTACCAGGCCTCCGGCCTCTTCGGACAGAAAGAGTAAGCTATCTTCAGCACCATTTGTGATGCTCAATCCTTTGCTTTGGGTGCCCCCTCCGGGATTCAACTCAAAGGACCATGTGGGCAGCTCCTCGGCACTACGCTGAAGGTTCAGGATTTTCTCCCTACCGGAAATGGCTCCACCCAAATGTAGAGTAAAGGGTGATCCGGCATCTTTAAACAGAAGATCGTCCGTCCGGTTAGGAACACTCTCAATGAGGTCAGCAAAATTCTCCTCAGTAGGGATAAGATGCGCCTTGAAAAAGCCTTTCAGTTGTTCGCGGGTCCGTTGTGCCATGTTAGGTAGTTCGTTTAAATAGGATTAGTACAATCTCACTTCCTCTACCTCTATCGTCCAGGTAGAATTATTCCATCCGGTATACCGATCCGGGTGATTAGCGTGTCCCGGCACACCGCCTACCCAAACGGAAACAGTATGGCTGCCCGCGGATACCCCTTTTGCAATTCCCCGGATGGTGCAGGGTATATGGTGATTATTCTTAGTAGTGCCTGTATGGGTATAAAAATCCTGATAGATAGGTGCGCCAGGAATCCCTTTATCATCTATCCGGATTTCCCACCTACCGCTTGCATCATGTCTGCCCGAAGAATAAACCCGGAGGTTATCGCTGTAGGTAATCCGTAAAGCGGTATCAGCAAAGCGCTTGGTAAAGGTTAAGGTTCTACCGGTAACCTTACCGCTGTCTCGGCCATCATTGGGGCCATTGCCCGTAGCCACCCAGATCTTACGGGTAAGGTGTTCTATATTCGTTTCACCCAATTGGGTCTTTCCATGCACCTTGAAGCCTCCTTCAGCCCACATAGTCACTTTGCGGGCGCCTCCGGTGCGCCCCATCCCGATGATGCATAGGGATTCGGATTCGTGCAATCCGGCCGAAATCTGTGCGGAATTCACTTCAAATCCGCTGTTGCGCCCGCCGAAAAGGAGTACATCTTTACTGAGATGAAGGCTGCCATCTGGGTAATTTGTTTTCACCGTACCATCTACCCGCAAGCCAGTACCTGCCGACACCTGCCCGATGAAATGGGCATTGCCGTTGGCTGCATTGATGGAAGCAAGGGGCTTATATCCCGAAGTGAAAAAGGCGAATCCCATATCGTTTTTGGCATGGAAACCCATGCCCGGGCCCGTTAGCTCCGGGGGCTTGTTCTCCACGGGAAAAGTGCCAATACCCAACTGGTTGGCGGTATCTTTTCCAAATACAAGGGAATAAATCTTCTCTCCTTTGAAGGTATTGTCCCCTACCCGGAGGCTACCCCGTCCCCAGTCTCCGGGGTCAGGATTGCCCACGTAGCCGTGCAGCCGCAAACCTCCTTCAGCATAGAGAGTCATCCGGCGTTGGTCCCAGGTGCGGCCCATGCCCATGATGTTGAGCGAATCTGCCTCGTGTAATCCTGCGGAAATCTGTGCCGAATTGGCCTCAAATCCATTGTTGCGCCCGCCGAACAGAATTACATCTTGGGTGATGTGCATTTGACGGTTAGGCGTCCTATACTTTCCACCTCCCAACACGGAAAGAGCCGCGTGGGCGTCGCTGTTGATCCCCACAAAACCACCAGCAGGCTCTGCTCGTAGCCGCAGCACGTGATGCGTATTAGCGTTTAGCCCTTTGAGCTCCTCACGTTCCGTATCGGTGTTATGTATGGTAAACCGGAACTGACTAACCTCTTCATCATTTCGATAGTGGAAGACCGTTTCTCCGTCAGTTACTGACAAATAAGTCCCCTGATCGTTGCGATTATAACGGCTGAATAGGGTGGCCCAAGTTCCGTTGTTGGTATTGAATTGGGCACGGCCTCCGTCTACTTGGAAATGCGATCTTGGGGCATCGGTACCAATACCCACTTTTCCTCCCTGCAAGGCAATGACGGAAGCCTTATCCGCCATCCAACGGGCAATGTTGGCATCCCCTTGCAAATAGAAGGAGCGTTGGTCTTTGTGGTACCAATTGACGTAGGTGGGTTCATTGTTTTGGCTGACAAAGGAACCTGCATTACTATGCGCGGCTGCGGGAACGTGTGACTCCAGACGATGCATACGTACCGGGCCTGCTACATCCAAAGTCTCCGCAGGGGTCCCGGTACCAATGCCCACCTTGTGGGTGTCCCGTTGCAAGGTCACCTGCGTAGCCCCGGCATGTAAGGAAAGAGAATGACCGACCGGAGCCTGAATCTGGCTTACTTCCAACGGTTTGTTGAAAGACAAAAACTGCGCACTGGTAGTGATGGTGGCATGGGTGGCTGACGGATTGCCGATCTCTGTAAAGCCCTGGGGAGTGGAAAACCGGGCGGCCACCGGGTTTTTACTATGCGCATGCAGAGTTCTTTCTGGGTTGTGGGTGCCTACCCCCAGCGCTGCGGCGTCATTCCCTGCAAAATAACTTTTGCCATGTGTTTGGAGCCGAATGGCTTCTGTACCACTACCAGAGAACAGGCTCAGCACGCCATTCTTGGTACCCCGCACACTGGAGTCGGCATTGAACCGATAGGCGCCCCCGGTACTATCCCAATGCAAGGCCCCATGCCCAGCGCGTTGGTAGCCATAATCTGCCGCCGAAGCACCGTACATTTTCAAGCTACCCAGGTTGTCCCCGGCGGTGGACCCCAGCACTAGGGACAAGCTACTCTTTTGAGCATTGTAGCCGGCATCTGCCGATTGGGGGGTATTGACGATGTGTAGTTGCCCTTCGGGCTGTAGGGTACCTACCCCTACCCGGCCTGCATCACCGGCTTCTAGAAACAAACGGGTGAGGTGCCCACCCTGGGTGATGCCCAAGCCTGCACCAAAGCCGGGCTTTCCGTTGATGGTGCCCGCCGGCTGCATGTCCAAGGTCCAGGCCGGAGCCGGATCATTGATCAAATCATAAATTGCCAAACCGGGCCTTGGGGTGCCTGCTCCTCCTACCGCTTCCAGCTGCAGCGGGTCATTGGGCCCGGTCCGAATCCGGTCCTCAATTAAGTTCACGCCGGAGTCAATGAAGGAGGCAAATTGCTCCTCGGTGGGGATGAGATGCGCCTTGAAATAGGCCTTAAGTTCGGATCGGTTCTTCTTGGTATCCATGGCGGCGGGTTAGTCGTCTCCTACTTGAAAATCCAGTTCAATTTTATCGTGATCGATACCCTCAAATCGGCTGAGGGCATAACCGGCGTCGCCTATGAGATCGATGTCATGGCTAGGGGCCGATACCAGAATACTATCGGGCTCGGTAGCTTCTACCCGGTACATACCGTCAGTATCTGCGATGGCGGTGTATTTATCGCCAATCTCGCGGCGGAAAAGCCGCACCCGGGCTACGTAGTCCACGTAGGGCAGGGACTCTACAAAACCCACCAGGGAGTTGGCGTACAGCTCGCCCCCAAAGGTGATTTCATAACCCTCCTCAAACGCCCAGGGGGCCAGGTATTGCTTCACCGCCTGGTGTAACTGCTCCACACTTACGGTAGGCTCATAGCCCGGCAGCAGCCGCACCGCAAAGCGGGCTTTCACGGATACATACTGGGGGTTTGCCACTTGCAAAAGGGCCGAAGGAGGAGTGTACTGCTGCAGATAGTTCGCTATTTGCGCCAGCCGTGCCTCGGTCAGTTTGGGCTGCAAGGGGTCAAAGGGGGTTTTGCCTCGCAAATCCGGGATGCACACTACCCGCACCGCTCCGGGTGATTCCAGCCGGGTATGGTCGGCCGTAAGGCAGCGTACCTTGTACACATCCGCAAACTGGTCGATCACCAAGCGCTCGTAATCCCAGGCGGTTAGCGCCCGCTGCTTGTGGCGAATACGCTCACTGGCCCGCAAGTACAAGTGCTCCTCGGTCTCGGCCGACTGGCCGTGCGTAGAGGAATAGGGCTGTTCGATGGTGGCTACCTCAAAAGGAGCATCCTCCAGTTCCGTAATCTGTTGCGCAGGCAGGGGCCGCAGATAATGGTCTGCCGCGTAACTGCCGGGGGCTAGCCGGGCCAGCAACCCGTGCGTACGCACGGCGATGGCAGCGGGTACGGCAGCTGCATACCGTAGCAGCCGGATGCGCAACCAGTACCCCGTATTGGGCAGTTCTGGCGTAGCGTGCAGCGTAGTGGGTAGCTGCAAATACACCAGGCCAGTTTGTGCCAGCCCGTGGGTCGAGTCTCTTAAAATTCGCTGCGGCGGCAGTGGGCTCCATCCGTCAGCAGTAGGATATTCTACCTCCATGGTAGGCTTGGGTACGTCTGGGTCTCCACTGCCATCGGCAAGCTGAAACCACAGGCTCAGCGTTTCGCCGGGCCGGGCACCCCGTAAGCAGAAGTAGCTCTCCCCTTCCGCATGGTAGTAGGGAAGTAAGTGGGTATTGCCCGCCTCACCCAGGGCACGCGTGCCAAAGGGTGTGAGGTATTGCACCTCCAAATGAGGGTCTAGCGCTTCTGCATCTGGCCCCCAATACTGCGAGGCAGTATACATCAGTTTTACCTGCTTAAGCCGGGGTACGTAGGGCTCTGGGGGCTTCACCAATACTGCATCGGGGGCCGCCGTAGTCAGGGTTTGGAAAAACCGCAGATTGGCAATTTCATAGTGAGATTCGCCGAAAGAGTCGCCCGTATATTCTAAGGAGAAATAGCGCCGGTGGGCCCGCACGGTAGCAGCTGGGTCTACCGCATGGTACCGGTACTGGTGAGTCGGGTATCGCCTTTTCAGGGCGTCCGTTAGCGTGACGGCCCAGGTAGGCGATCGGTCCCGGTGCGCAGGAAACAGCTCCAGTTCCTCCCAAACATCGAAGGGTGCATTGTGATCTTGCAGCCGTAGCCGGGCGGTAATGGTGGAAGGCGCACCCACCAAAGGCTGGCCTTGCAGCGCGGGATAGGACTGGTAATACTCTGCAAAATCTCCCGGGGCTTGCATCCAGTCCAGGTCTACCCCTAGTAAATCAAGCCGCTTGCTGGCTATCTCAGGATGCGTAAAAAAGAAAGAGTTGCCGGGCAAACAAGGCTCTTCAAAGGGCAAGAAGGGCTTTTGGGTATCCAGCTCCTGTTGGTCAGAACTAGCCGCGGTCAGGGGCAAATCTGCCACGGAAACCTCCATGCGGATCTGTTGCAGACATACATCGCGCAGCAAAGGCACCAAGCCTGGCCAACTGAAGGTCTCGGCGGGTTCCAGGGGCGTAAATTCAGGATCGAACCACAGCCTGAGCTCGGGTACCGGTTGCTCCGCCTCGGGCACTAGCGGGGGAGCATCTACTGAGAACTCCGCCTGAAAATGCAAGGCATGGGTAAATACCTGTCCGCGGCGGTAGACCGCCATCTTGCCGGGAGCCAATGCAGGTCGTAGAGCCGGACGGTCTGCGGCGGGCAATTGGACCAGGGTTATTGCCCCATAGTCCGTATCTCCTCGCTCCACTTGGGGTTGCCAGAGGGTGCCCTCATGGTCTAGCAGTATCACCTGCGTCAGCAATTGGAAGGCCTCGGGCCCTTCATTCAAAGTAAGTACCTGGTTCTGGATGGTGGCAGACCACTGCCCTAGCGGGTCACCAAACAGGAAGTGCCCAAACCGAAGCTGGTAAGCTTCTGGCACGTGGCCTGTTTCGTTCACCCACAAGCTGGGCTGGATCACCGGGCTCTTTTGGTCGGGCAAGGCATCCAACAGCCACTGGGCATCGGCGGAAATGCTATCCGGCAGCAAGCTTAGGTAAACGTCTATCTGGCGGTGCCCGGCGCTGAGCGACAGGTTGGGGGAGGCTAAGCGAAGCCCCATTTGAGCCTGAGGGGCTTGGTCGTTGCCAAATAGTGGCCAAACCGGATGGGAAGCATCCTGATTGCCAAAGGCCAGCTCCTCCTGCGGGTTGGTACTGGCATACAGCCGCCCTACCACTTCGCGTTGCGGCTTGGTGGCTTGTATTCTGCGCTGCTCTCGCTCGGCTGCCTCCACTAGCGAGGTAATGGTTTCCCATTCTAACTCCGTAGGGGCTCCACCCGCCAGCATGGGGTGAATCCGTAGAAAATCTTCAGGGCTTAGGGACCACTCATCTCTCAGGTACTTTTCTGCGCTCTGTTTTTCCGCTGCTCGGTCAGATTTCAAGTGTGCAAACAGCAATTCAGGCGTGGGGGCCTCGGTACCGTACTCGGGCAGGCTATCCCCGGGAGAGGGATCTCCGAAAGCTTCTTGTAGCATAGCCACGTACCCCAGCTTGGGGTCGGGGTTTTCCGAATAGATTTGCCGTAAGGCCCTTTGCCGTTGGGCAGACTGCTTGCGCAAAAAGGCTTCCTCCAAATATTGATAGGCCAACTGCCAGGCATTGGGCAGGTTGGGCGAAGCAGGATCTTGCAGCAGGTGACGCTGCTGGATGTCCAACAGGTTATCCAGCTTTTGGAAGTCCATATAGAGGCTACGCTCCAGGTATTGCCAGTGGGGATCTTGCGCTTTTTGACTCGCCGTGAGGTTAGGCTTTTTGGCCAGTTCCGTGCGGAGCAAGTAAAGATCGGTGACCCCTGGGGGCAAAGCTGGCAGGGCATCTCCTATGAAATGCTCCCCGAGCGCAAACTCTAATAGCTTCTGAAAACCACGATCTACCTCGTGGCGGTAATAGTTATGTACCGTGACCAGCGTTTCTATCCGCTTGCTCAGATGCAGGGCCCGCACCTCCGCCA
>JBCBHI010000018.1:0-16551 GCA_038525885.1 Bacteroidota bacterium | reverse complement strand
GGCTACTGGATTGCGATCAGGTCGCTCCAGCCAGTAGCCCCCGTCTCGCTTTACAAAGCGGTAGAAATAGTCTGCGCCAATTTGGTAAGTACCAAGCCAGGTTTCTTCGGGTAGCTGGGCGCCTACCGTCTCTGGGCCTAAGGGAAAACGCACCTTTTCGGTGTCAAAAGTGCCCAACATGACTTCGGCTAGCTGGCGGGCCAGCATAGAAGGGACAATGGCCCCACTGTTGGTCATGACTACTATGGAAAGCTGTGGATCGTCAAAGCGCCAGGTGGTGGCCTTCCAAGCTCCGGTAGAGCCATCATGATAGCGAAGGGGACGACCTTGAAATTCGCTGAATTCCAGCCCGTATCCGTACGTTCGAACCTCATCTTCGGGTATCAGGCTTTGGCTTGCACTCACCCAGTCTTCGGTCTGCTCTTGCAGCGTTCGCTCCCACACCATTTGGTCATTCAGGGAGCTAAAAAAAGCCCCGTCGCCCACTACATCGGATAGCCAGTCATAGCTATCCCAGGTGTCCCACTGGAAGTAAGGCTTGGCCATAGGACCAATAGCCGTGTGGTCTGGCTCGTGGGCGCTGGCCTCCATGCCTAGCGCTTGTAGCAGGGCCTGAGTATATTGGGCGAAATCCTTACCCGTTACCCGGGCTACGAGTTCGGCTAGCATCACGTAATTGGCGTTACTGTAGCTGTACTGGCTACCGGGTTCGAAATTGAGCGTAGTCTGCCGGGCCAGCATGGTCAGCACATCCGCATTAGAAAAAGAATGCTTCCACCAGGAGATGCCCTGTAGGCTCCACAAAGAATTCTGGTCGCGCAGGCCGCTGGTGTGGGTGAGTAGGTGCCTTACAGTGAGTACGGTACCTAGGCGGGGATCAAACTCTGGGAAATAAACCTCAAGTTTATCATCCAACGATACCTTGCCCTCTTGGATAAGCCGGAGTACGGTAAAGGCGGTGAACTGCTTTCCGGTGGAGGCCAGGTTGAATCGGGTGTCTGGGTCAATCTCAATTTCGGTTTCCAGATCAGCCAGGCCCGCGCAGCGGGAATAGATTACCTGGCCGTTTTGTACGATGCCTACGGCCAGGCCAGGTGAGCCCGGCCGTACATCGGCGGTGACTAAGGAGTCGATGAGGTGGTGCTGCTCATCGGTAAGGGGTTGGGAGGCCAGGCTTAGGGAGCAAAGGGCGAACAGGGTACCCAGCAAGAGGACTTTCATAGGAGAATCAAATTTTTACCAAATCTGGCCTGTTGCCCGCTTTGGGGCGCTCCAAATTATGATTTAGGACCTGAAGTTTCGGGAAAAGTTACCTGAGGGCTTCCTTGCTGGGCCACAAATTGGGCGGGGGTGACTCCTGTATGTTTTTTGAATACCCGGTTGAAGGTGCTTTTGGAATTGAAGCCGTTGTCCAGGGCCAGGCTCAGCAGTGTAAATTGCTCATGCTTCCCTTGTCGGATGGCCTCCTGCACGGCCTCCACCCGGTACCCATTTACCCAGTCGTTGAAGTTGATGCCAAAGCTTTGGTTGATGGTGGCAGATACATGGTGGGTAGACAGGCCTACCGACTGGGCTAGCATAGCCAGTGTGAGCTGCGGGTTGGCGTATAGTTTATCCTGTTCCAGCTTCTCCTGAAGGCTGGACTTCCATTCTGGTTGTAGCACCTTCGTAGCAGGTTCCTTTTTTTCTTTCGGGGATGGTGCTAGCGTGGGCAGGCTTTCGGGCAGTGGTAGGGAGTAACTTCGCTGGCTGTGACCAAACCCTTGGATGGAGATGTAATAGAATAGCAGGGAGAAGATAAGGTGGTACCACCCTTGGTCGCCAAATTTACTCCAAACCGGGAGCGCCAACAGAAAGATAAGCCGCAGGCTTTGCATGATGGCAAAGATCCACAAGTAGCGGTTGACCCAGCGCAGGCGCAGGGCATCGGCAAAGCTGACCTCGGCATCTAGCTTGCGCTGTGCGGCCCGGTAGGTGCGGATGCACAATACCAGATAACCTACCATGTGCAGCAGGCCCGTCACCTGATACCAAAGCTTGTAATCTTTGTCGCGGCCGTCGGCATAAAACCTGGGCTCCTCCCAAAAGAGATCTGCCAACCCCCCTAAGGCAATATACCCCACATACAGTGCAGCGGGCAGTAGGTGCAGGGCCCGCTGGCGGGTAAGCCGAAACTGTGGCTGGAAGAGACTCTGGGTATAAAACCAAAGCAGCGGCCCTAGCAAGTACAGGTGCTGCAGGGGCAGGTAGAATAGGATATCGCTGTAGATATCATGAGCGTACCAGCCCGCAAAGCCGAGCATCCAGGGGGTAATGTACAGGGTGCATAGCCCAATAAAAGCGCCGAGCCATCGGCTGGCCTGAGGCTGGCTATCCCGGCCCTGTACTAGCAGCAAGCAACTCATCACCACCCCGTGGAAAAAGAAGATGAGCAGCAGGGAGCTGAGATCGTTGAAGTTGAATAGCATGGCCTGGGTAGTTTACCAATTCCAAGGGGATATTCGAAGCACTTAGGTACGGTTGTGACCAGAAGGAGGGTAAAGGGTAGGCATAGGGGCAGATGCTGGTGGCTCAGTTGCTTGCTTTGCTCTCTTGGGTTGTTTCCTATGAGCGCGCAGCGCTAGAAATGAAATTATACCAAGCCCCTATTTTGCCCACAGACTACCCTTGGCTGAGGCTCTTCGGCATGCAGATCATTTCACCCAAATAAAAAAGCCCCGATCCTGCGACCGGGGCTTGTACTTTTGTTGATCTGGAGTCGGATTATTTCACCATCACTTGGTCGGCTTCCACCTCTATGATGGTACCCAGTTGCCCAAGTTTTTCCAAATCCATTTTGTCCTTGTCACCATAGATGGTAACCAAAATAGGGCGGTCTTTTACGTATTTCTCGTGCAAGGCCACAATGTCAGTAAACTCTAGTGCGTCATACCCTGCAAAAGCTAGCCCGTTGGGGTCTTGGGTAAAGCCTACTAGCTCCCAACCTTCTATGGACTGAGAAAGCCCACGGAAACCGGGACGGCTAGTGAGGGCGCTCTGTTTGAGGTAAGAAAGTTGGCTAGGCATCCGGTCAGGTTTTTCGGGTAGCTCCTGAATCATATCTAGCATCACCGTAACGGCATCGGTGGTTTTGTCTGCCTGGCTGCCAGTAAAGGATACTAGCTGCGTAGGCTCTTCCTCGCTGTAGCCGGTGAAGTCCAGGCTGCCTCCTGCACTATAGGCAAGCGAGCGGTACTCACGGATTTCTTGTAGTACCAATCCTGAGAAACCGCCCCCGTAGTAGCTGTTGAAGGCACGAGCCGCAGACAGGTCTTCGGTATCGAAGGGTTGCCCAACGACTGAGTAGTATACCTGGCTTTGTACGGCTTTGGGGTCGTGGAGTAGGTAGATGGTGGTTTCGGTAATGGGTTTCACCTCGCCGTCGGCAGGGGCTATCCGTACATTTTCGGTAGATAAAGTGAGCCCGCTATTGATCATGCTGACTACCTGGCTTGCGTCTGTTGTCCCTACGTAGTGCAAGGAGGCGCCGTATTTGGCAAAGATGGCCTTGGCTTCCTCAGCCAGAGCTTTAGCGTCCAGGTCTTCAATTTTATCTAGAGAGTAACGGGTTAGATACTGTGAAGCTTCACCCCGCAGCCCGTACTGGAACAAAACACCCCCCATAGCATCGGGGGTAGAGGATTCCACCTTCCGGTTGGTCTCGATGCCCTCAGCGGTGGTTTTAATGGCGTCCTGTGGGATGGTGGTGTTCTGCAACAGATCATTTACCAAGGCCAGGGTGGGAGCCAGGTTTTCCTCTATGCCATCTATGCTTAGGGTAAAGTAGTTGCGGTTGGAGGAGAAGAAGAAGGATGCTCCCAGGCTGGCGAATTGTCTCTTCAGCTCAGTGGCACTGTATTCACCAGTCCCGGCTAGGTTGAGCACGTCTGCGATAGGCTCCAGGCTGGGTAGGGTACGGGTACCCACTTGGAATTCGATATCCAGCGTGAAGACGTCGTTGATGGGGTTTTCCGTCCAGTAAAGGTTGTTACCCCCTTCCAACTCCATGCGGGTTATGTCCTTGGCAAAGTCAACAAAGCTGGCTTCTGGCAAGGAAGGTTCCATGGCTTGGAAGGCCTTGGCGTAATCAGACTCGGCGTTCTGGTCGGTAGTAACAGGCTTGTAGCTAGGCTTTTCAAGCTCTTCCTTTTTGGGGAAGCCGGTTTTGGAGTACATGGCGAAATAGTTGTCGCCGTAGTACTGCTCAGCCAGGCGCATGACGTCTTCGCGAGTGATGGAAGCCACCATTTCAGGGTACTTGAGGTATTCGTCCCAGCTAAGACCCCGGCTAAAGCAAAAGCCCATTTGAACGGCCCGGTTGTCGATGTTTTCCAGCGAAGACTGGAAGTCCTTGTACAAGGTGCTTTTTACGGCGGCCAGGTCTTCTTCGGAGAACTCTCCGTCTTTCACTTTATCGATAGAAGCCATCACCAATTTCTCGGCGGCACGGAACGACTGCACCACGGGCTTGGGTACTACAATGACGATGGAGACGCCGTCGTCCTGCATGGTGTTGTTAAACATGCCTGCCTGTAGCACTTTTCCTTCTAGTGAAATCTCATCCAGGAAACCAGAAGAGGCGGAGTTGGATAGTAAGGCTGCTACTACATCCAAACCGAAGCGGTCGGGGTGGGTGTCATTCACCGTTTTGAAGCCCAATAGGCTAACCGGGATTGGGGTAAGCCGTACGTTGAGCTCTTCCTTGCGGTCAAAAGTACGTTTGGGGTAGTCTGGGTACTCAGGTACCTCTCCGGTACGCCAGTCGCCAAATTTCTCGGCGATGATCGGTTTGGCGGAGGTGGGATCGAAGTTGCCTGACAGAATCAGGGCCATGTTGTTGGCCACATAGTTGGTGTTAAAGAACTCATACATCTTGGTAAGCGATGGGTTCTTTAGGTGTTCTATGGTACCCAGTACCAATTGCTCTCCGTAGGGGTGGCCCTTGAATACTTCTGCACTAAACTGCTCAATCAAACGACTTTGGAAAGCATCCATAGAGCGGTTTTTCTCTTCGTATACTACTTCCAATTCACTCTGAAAGGAGCGAAAAACCGGATTTTCGAAACGGTGGCTGTACAAGTCGAGCCAGCGGGGTAGCTCGTGTGCCGGGAAGTTGTTGTAGTAGAAGGTGATGTCGTTGCTGGTGAAGGCATTGATGCCGGTACCCCCCAGGCTCTTGAGCAACTTATCAAATTCATTGGGTAGGCCATACTCTGAGGCAGCCACGGCCTCCTTATTGATTTCCGCAAACAGGGCCTCGCGTGCTTCTGGGTCGGTAGTTTGGGCTGCTTCGTCGTACAGCTCCACTATGCGGTCCAGATGCACCTTTTCTGCTTCGTAGTTGGAGGTGCCCATATCCTGGGTGCCTTTGAATAGCAAGTGCTCCAAATAGTGAGCAATGCCCGTAGCGTCGGCAGGGTCGTTTTTTCCTCCGGCCTTTACCATCACCGCGCCGCTTACTTCGGTAGCAGTGGGGTCAGGATTGAGCATGACGGTAAAACCGTTGGGAAGGGTATAGGTCTCAACGGCCAAAGGTTGAGCAATGGCAAGCGGTGCCAGTAGTAAGGCCAAAAGACCTAAAGAAAGAACTCGTCTCATGGGTTGTGGTATAATTATTTGTAAGGCGAAAATTACTGCCCAATAGGATGCTGTACAACCAGAAAAGGTTGTTTGGGTGAGGAAATTGAGGGTTAGTAAATACACGATGACAAAAAAGAACCCCGACTATTGGGGTAGCCGGGGTTGCAATAGGTGATGGAGGTGCTTACTGCACGATTAGTTTTTGGCGGTAGGTGTGTTCTTCTGTAGTGAGCACCACCACATACAGGCCAGGTTTCCAATCCCCGGTATTCAGTTCCAGAGATCCTTTTCCTTGCGGCCAAGACTCCCGCAGCACGGTTTTCCCGTCCAGATTTAGAATGATCAATTCGCCTGCTTGTTGCGCATCAAATTTTAGATTGACTACCCCACTGCTTGGGTTAGGATACAGGTAGAATCCATCGTTGAGGAATTCTTCAATTTCCCCCCTTACGTTGGCAAATTCTCTATTGCCCCGGATGTTGTAACCGCATACGTAGGAGAGCTCCGTCAACAGATAATCGGTGCAGTTCCAAACGTAACCATAGTCTGTGGTAGCCAAAAAGTTGGCGCCCGGGGCCACGGTGAAACCATCGGAAAGAGTGACTCTGGTGCCAGCTCGGTAGGTTTTGAGCGCCGTGCTGGTCATAGTAATAGTACCCTGAGTAGTGATGGTTTTATTAGCCTCCTCATCTGTGTTGGCTATGGTTACGGTGCGGTCGCTTTCAAATGATTGGGGAAGAAGGGTGTGATTACTAAATGGGGGTAATGTGAGTTGCTGACTGCCTATGGTTTGATAGTCCGTATTGTCTGGCGTGCCCCCATCAGTCATGGCCGTCTTGTAATCAGCCATATATACAAAGCCACGGTCCTCTTCGCTGGCCCCTTTCTTTTTCATAACCACTACGAGCCGTAAATAGACTGGCCAGTTAGCAGGTACCGTCATGGATAAATCTTGGTAACAGCTTGGGTCTACGAAAGAGGTTCTTACTGATTTTACCCGAAAACTGGAGGTTGGAGTCAAATAGGTGTCTGAAAGCACCAGTCTTCCCGCCTCTAAGTCCATAAGCATTGGGTCCTGGATGCGGGATTCCCAGGTAATGTAACCTGGATACTCATCTAAATTCTCATGAAACCCTAGGTTGATGCCATTGGCCGAGGGCGTGGTAGCCACTAAGGCTACTTGAGCTTCTACAATTTCCAAATCTGAGCTTCCGTTTACCATGACCTCTAGCTGATCCTTGCCTTGGTAGGAAGAGCTGTTTAGGGTGAGTGGTTCGTATTCTATGCCCATGAAAAGGTCTTCTTCCTTTACTTCATAGCCCCAGAACCGATTGTAAGTAATCCGGTTTAGTTGGGGAGTTACCTTGAGATTCACTACCCCTAAGGGGCAATCATAGTAGGGCATATTCTGATCAGAGAAGTCATCCAAAGAATTCGGATCATTGTCCGTATGTTGGGTGCCGGGAACCTTGAGGGTAATGAAGAATAACTGAGAGGTAGTATTGATGGTGCCCGAAATGGTTTCGGTAGATCGTGTGATGGTAGGGGCAAACACCTGCGGTGTATTAGGCTTTGCTGGGTCTGGCCAAAGGATACCGATGACGGTGCCTACCACTCCTACTGCACCCCCAAATAATTTTGCTGCGGACGACACTTTCCCAAGCAACTCATTTAGGTTTTTCTCTACGGTAGCCTCATTTTCGAAGTAAGTCTTGCTGGGTTTAAGACCCGTATAGATTTGACCGGTAACCTTGCCCCAAAATCCTTCTCTGCCCAAAGGCACCCCTTGTTCTATATAGTTATCTACCCATTTTGAAGCTAACAGATTGGTGGCATCCTTATAGGGTAAACCTGCCACCGAAGTGGCAAACTTTTTGGTGGTGGCCACGAATTCCTTGGCATCTGCTGCAGGGTCAGTAATCAACGCAGACCGGGATCCGCTAAAGGAATAGGGTGAGGTAATGCTGGTGGAAGTACCATCTAACATGATGGTAGAGTTGGATTCGCCGTAAACCTGGAAAAACAGGGCATCATCAGTGTATTTGGCGATGTCAATATTGGGGTCAAAGACCATACGGAAATCAGCCACCACCCACTGAGACTGCCCAATGGGTAAACCTGCGGCTACTAATATATTATCATTGGTGGTATACGCCTGATAAGCATTAGGGGCGTCTAACTGATCTTCTGCTAAGGCGAGTAGTCCAGGGCCTTCCGTATTGGTGTGCTCTAGGGTTACCAAAGCATTGTTAAATGGCTGCTGACTGTTGTTGAAAAAGTACAGTCGCAATAGCCCTCGGTATTTGTTGTAAAGGATGAACCAGGGGAATTTTATGGATTGCCCAATGACCCCGAAATCCCGTTTTACTAACTCCCAACCTTCAGCCTTGGTGTAATCTCCCTGGTTGGTGATATTAAATAGTTCGGTGGTAGGAGGATTGAAGAAAGGGGAACGAGTATCGGTAATGCCTACGTTGGTGATATTGGCTTGCCAATATTGACAGTCGTAGCTTTCCCAGTCCCAATCAGCGTGGTTCTCAATGAACGGTTCGGGACACTGAGCATACGAACGGAAGGTGAAAAACATGGAGAAGAATAAAGCAACCGCAGTAACTCTACTCACCCATCGAGTAAAATTTTTCATGATGGTAATGCTAGTTTAGAATTGAGTAAGAAATAAGAAGGGATAAGCCTGTATTGCTTCACCCCAGATGGTGTAGAATATTAATTTTCTGCTTCTACTTGTGCCCGCAATTCTGCCATTTCCTTTTGCATGGCATTCAGCAGCTCCTGCTGCTCCTGTAGCTGCTTGTGCTGTTCTATGGTGTAAAGGGTCAGCTCTTCAATTTTACCCAAAAGCTCGATGCTGAATTCACCAAGCTGTACACCTTCTTGCAGCATTACCCGTTCTGCTGCAATACCCGGTAAGTGTTTTTGGGTAGTTACATAGTGGTCCAACATTGCCAAATCCATCAAGGGATAGTCCTCTTCAAATACCTTGTCGTTACCGGCGGTCACCGTCACCTTTACCTCACGTGAAGCCATTTTTCCGGCTACTACTAGCAGCTCTCCGGTGTCGGCGGCGGTTTGGTCCGCCCCAATGATTAGTCGGTGGTTGGTGTTAATGAAAGAATCACCATTTGAGTTGAATCTGATTTTTTCATCGCCATCATTTCCGGTTCCCGTTACTGAGTATAGACCCATGATAGAATGTAGGGTGGTGCCATTGTCTACGCCACCTGGTTTGATTTTGAAGTAGTTCGTTCTGGCAGCACCTTCTTCAGAGCCCAATTCAAAAGAATGTCCGGCGTACCACATTCTGGTTACCTTCCAACCTGTTGATGAAGTATAGGCAGAGTTAAAATGAAAGTACGTATCTCCTCCGTTTACGTGCAGTCGGTATCGTGGAGCACTCGTACCAATACCTACATCTCCTCCAATCCAACTGTTGCCCCTGCCAGCACCACCAGATATTTGAGAATAGGGAGTTGCATTGAAGCCTAACTTCAGGTTGCCGTCCAACATACGGAGGTGGAGTGTAGCGCCACTATTGCCATAGAGCATGAGGTCCTTGGTAGTGCCGACTTCGTTGTTAATGATGGTGAAAAAATCGGTTTCACCAGCAAAAGGGTTGGTGGTTCTGTTCCTAAGAGCACCAAACTGCAGTTCGTTGACGGTTACATTTCCCGATCTTGAGATTTCGTCGGTAGTGTTTTGGTTTCCTGTCCATTGTTGAGCGTGTAGTGTAGCTGAGAATAGAAGACAGAGGGTAATTACAAGCGTAAACTTCGATTTCATAATTGAGAATTTTTGTTTTGAGTAGTTGCTTAAAGAAAGCCGATGCAATTGGATTGGGCATGCTTCCGCCTGCCCTTTTGAGTATTCGGGTAGGCTTGTTTAGCATTCTGACAGCAAGGGTATCCCGTGATCTATCATTGCCAAGTGGAGTTAAATTAGACTCTCCCGAAAGTGGAAATTGGACTATATTTTAGGGGTTAGTTTGCCTTTTGGATAGTCCTCGAAGGATGATTTTCAAGAGTCTTATTCCCTTGTTTTTCGGTAAGGGTGACTCTATTTCGCTGAAATAGGAGCGACCAAAAACTGCAGCCGGTAAGTGCCTGGCCACAGCCTGTACTCGGCATGGGGAGTGGCTCCCCAGCTATTGTCACCGCCCACTCCTCTTTGGCGGTAGTCCACACAGACCTCCACCAGATCCTTGAATTCCACATCAGTGGTGTGGCGTCTGTCTACCCACTTATTGTAGTCCAGGTCTTCCTGCGGAAAATGGCGGGCTACTAAGTCCACGGTGGGCAAGCCCCAAATCTTGAGGCCTCGGTTTTCTTCGTTAGTGAATTGTACATGGTGTACGTCACTGCGGTTGCCGTGCTCCTGTGGCCGAATGTAGGGTACGTAGGTGTCAGCTACTGTTTGCGTGTAGTACCCCAAGTGGGCGCTGTATTTTCTGTCCCAATAGTTTTCATGCGGACCACGGCCGTAGTATTCCATCTGCTGGTAGCTACCAGGCAACTGAAAACGAACCCCGTAGCGAGGAACTTCCGGCAGGTGAGTACCCAACTCGGTTTCTGATTCCACTAATACTTTGCCCTCGCCATTCACTGTAAAATGCAACACTGTTCCGGTACGGAGTGCAGGGTGATACAGGCGGACGGCCAGTTTTACCTGGGTTTCGGTCTGTTCCAGTACCTGGGTTGAAATCACCTCATATTTCTCGCTGGCCCGGCGGTACACTTGGGCGGAGTTGAAGAAGTTGTTGCCAAAATCATTATCCGTCATGGGTCGCCAAAAATTCAACTGTAGGCCTTCCTTCAGCATCTCTTGGCCTTCTACCCGGTAGGAAACCCATTGGCCTTTTTCCCGATCGAGGGTAAAGGCAAAGTTAGCGCCCGATATTTCCCAGGCCTGCGTACTCTCCTTTAGTGAAATACTTGCGGTGGTGGAAAGCATAGCCTGGTAGTCCGTGAAGGCTGGGGTTTGGCGAAGTACGATTTGCTCGCTAGCCACCACATGCCCTTTCGGCAGGGCAAGGGTAGGTGCCTGGGTGCGAGCGGTAAAATTTAGCACCGCGGTTGCTGGGGCTTGGGATAGAAGTTCTGCTAACTCAGGAATGCGGATACGGGCAGACTGACCCGGTTCTATGCGAGGGACATCCAGTATTTGGGAAGTAACTTGGTTGGGTCCCAGTACCAGTTCCCAGGCTATTTCGTAGTTGATCAGCGGGACAAAGAAATTCCGGTTTTCGATCACGAAAGCATAGGGATCTTCCCCTTCAGCCCTGCGGAAGTGGATGTTCTGGTAGACTTTCTTTAGTTCCCAAATGCCAGGATGCGGAGTTAAGTCGGACCCCACCAAACCGTTGGCGCAGAAATTAAAGTCATGGTGAACCCCTTCGGGTTCAAAATCGCCCCCATAGGCAAAGTAGGGCTCCCCTTCCGCGGTATGCTTCAATAGTCCTTGGTCTCGCCAGTCCCAAATAAAGCCTCCTTGCAACTGTGGATGGGCATAGGTAAAGTCCCAAAGCTCCTTCAGGTTGCCATTGCTGTTGCCCATAGCATGGGAGTATTCGCACCAGAAGAAGGGCATATCGGAGAATTGACCCAGGTAGTTGCGCTCTATATTCTCGATGGGAGAATACATGGTGGTAATCATGTCAGCCGCTTTCACCTCCAAATTCTCAATATTGGTTTCAAAATGGACCGGCCGGTAGTCGTTAGCCTTGATCCATTGGTAGGCCTCGGCGTGGTTGCGGCCTGGGCCCGTTTCGTTGCCCAGGGACCAAACCAAAATGGAGGCGTGGTTCTTATCCCGCTGCACCATGCGCTGGATACGGTCTACCAGGGCCTTGCGAAAGCGGGGATCATTGCCCAGGCCGTCTTGTGGACTATACCCGTGCCCATGGGCTTCCACATTGGCCTCATCTATCAGGTACAATCCGTATTGATCGCACAAGCGATACCAAAGAGGATGGTTGGGGTAGTGGGAGGTGCGCACGGCGTTGATGTTGAACTGCTTCATCAGCAATATTTCCTCTACCATGCTTTGCTCCGTCACTACGTGGCCCGTCTCTGGCAAGTGTTCGTGTCGGTTTACCCCTTTGAAGTAGATGGCCTTTCCATTTACCAGCAGCTGTCCATCCTTGATTTCCACGCTGCGAAAACCTACATCATGCCGGAGGGACTGTATTTCTTCTTCCCCCTGAAACATAGTGATGGTAACCGGATACAGCGTGGGGCTTTCTGCTGACCACGTTTGTACTTGCTCTATACTGGTTTGGAAGGGAATGGCTAGGGTTTCCCCTCGTTTCACCCGCACTAGCTTGGATTCTTCGGAAAGGACATTTGCTCCGGTAGGATCATAAAGCTTTAGCTGTACCCGGAGGGAGGCATTCCGTGCGGCTGTATTTTTCACCTGAACCTCCGCGTTCAAAACCCCATCCGTGTAGGTCTCATCCAGCAAAGCATTCAGCCGGAAATCCTGAATGTGGGTCTTGGGTTGGCCTAGCAGATACACCTCCCGCTCAATACCCGCCAATCGCCAAAAGTCTTGGTCCTCCAGATAACTGCCATCGGAGTAGCGATACACTTCCAAGGCGAGGGTATTGGTACCTGCTTGTACGTAGTCCGTCACATCAAATTCCGCAGGAAGCTTGCTGCCCTGGCTGTAGCCTACCTTCTGTCCGTTGATCCATAGATAGAAGGCTGATTTTACAGCCCCGAAATGCAGTATTAAGTGGCGGTTGTCCCACCCCGTGGGTAAAGTAAAGGTATGCCGATAGGAGCCTACCGGGTTGAAATCATGCGGAATGGGGGCGTAAGTACTGTACGTCCCATCCGTGCTGCTGTAGTTCTCCCAGGCTATCCGTTGGGACTCCTCCACCGGAAAAGGGTACTGGATATTGGTGTAATGTGGCCAGCCGTAGCCGTGCATTTGCCAGTTGGCAGGCACCGGTATTTCATCCCAGTCGGCGTCATCATAGCCGGGGGCATAGAA
Source organism: Bacteroidota bacterium (assembly GCA_038525885.1). Classification (GTDB taxonomy): domain Bacteria; phylum Bacteroidota; class Bacteroidia; order Cytophagales; family Cyclobacteriaceae; genus DMST01. Next base: position 3,924 of record JBCBHI010000018.1, on the reverse strand, counting down.
ATCAGCTGGCCGATCCGCAGGCTTTTCTGCCCAGTGGAACTTCCACTGGCCACTGAGTGACAAGTATTGGGTGGAGTTTGCTGGTTGCTGGGTGAAAGCCTCTGCTTCGGTACCGAAAGGAATGAACCAGGCGCGAGGCGCTTCCTTGTTGACGGCAAACACCTCCGTGTTTTCCCAGTCTGGTACCTGGGCGTAGTTCGCTGTAAACAAGAAGGAGAGTAGTAGCAGGGCACTAACCGATTTCATGTGCAGGTGGTCTATAGGTCTTGCACATAAGAAGCGGAAAAAGGAGGAGAAATGGTAGTGCTACGGGTTGGCTAGAATCCCAGATTTTTGGATCGCCTAACCGTGGTGAGGTGCGGGTGAAGGTTTGTTGGCAAAAAGAAAGGGGCCGAAGCCCCTACCCATTATAATTTCTCATAGACAATGGCTGCCCCTTGGCCTACCCCTATGCACATGGTGGCCAAGCCGTATTTTACATTCTCCCGTTTTGCCATTTCATGGACCAGAGTGGTGCTGATGCGGGTACCACTACAGCCTAGCGGATGCCCAATAGCAATGGATCCGCCATTTACATTGACGATCTCAGGATTCAATTCCAGATCCCGCATGCAAGCGATGGACTGTGAGGCAAAGGCCTCATTCAATTCAATCAGGTCCAAATCCTGGATAGTAAGGCCTGCTCGCTTGAGGGCTTTGCGAGTAGCAGGTATCGGGCCTAGCCCCATTACGGTGGGCTCCACCCCGGCTATAGCCATGCTGGCCACCCGGGCAATGGGTGTGAGGTTATTCGCCTTCAAAGTCTCCTCATCTACAATCAATACCGCCGCCGAACCGTCGTTGATGCCGGAAGAATTGCCCGCCGTTACGCTGCCTCCCTTGCGGAAAGCGGGCTTTAAGGTGCCCAGTTTTTCCAGGGGTGACATCCGCGGATGTTCATCGGTGTCAAATACGATGGGGTCCCCCTTTCGTTGAGGTATGGTTACGGCTACTATCTCTTCCGTGAAGCGGTTGGCCGCTTTGGCTGCTTGGTATTTCTCCTGGCTCTGGTAGGCAAACTGGTCTTGCTCCTCGCGGCTTATTTGGTAGCGCTCGGCTACATTCTCGGCCGTTTCGCCCATGCCTTCCGTGCCATACTGCCCATCCAGTACAGGGTTTTTGAACCGCCAGCCAATGGTGGTGTCATACATCTCGGCCATTCGGCCAAAGGGCTGTGCGTTTTTCCCTTGTACAAAAGGTGCGCGCGTCATGCTTTCTACCCCACCGGCTATGTAAGCCGAGCCTTCGTTGAGCATAAGAGCCCGGGAGGCATCCATGATGGATTGCAGTCCGCTGGCACAAAGGCGGTTTACGGTAACTCCTCCTGATGCTATCGGTAGCCCTGCCATAAGCCCCGCCATGCGGGCTACATTGCGGTTGTCTTCTCCGGCTTGATTAGCCGCACCGAAAATCACATCTTCTACCAAAGATTTGTCAAACGACGGGTTGCGTTCCAGCAGGGCTTTTATCACGTGTGTAGCCAGATCGTCCGGCCGAACGGAGGATAACGTACCTCCGAATTTCCCTACCGGAGTACGAACCATATCTACTATGTAGGCAGTTTTCATTTATAGGCGTTTTGTCAGTATTTTCGCGCAAAATAACGGCAATCCAACATGCTCCAAAGACTCCAAACCGTCTTCCTGCTCGTTCTGGTCATCTCCATGGCACTTATTTTCATTGCTCCCATCTGGGAACGTACCGATGCTGAAACTGGTTCGGTGGGCCGGGTAAGCGCCATGGCCGTCACCGTGGCGGACTCCTCGGGCGAAGTTACGGAGACCATACCTGCCATCTGGATTATGGTGGTAGCCGGTATGTCCGTAGGTATTGGTGTCTATTCCATTACCCAGTTTAAGAAGCGGATGGTGCAAATACGCTTAAATTTCTTCAATACCCTCCTTATTTTGGGTACCGTAGCCCTCATTTATCTGTACGGATTGCGGGCTGAGGGACTTATTCCAGGCAATGGCGGTCAGCCCTGGCAATGGGGTTTTTATCTGCCCTTCGCCGCTCTGGTGATGAACTCTCTGGCCAACCGGTTTATCTACCGCGACGAGAAGATGGTGCGGGAAGCGGATCGTATCCGCTAGTTCCTTACCCCTCGTACCATTTCTGCCTTTCCGGGAGCCCCGGGCAGCGTTTCTACCGTGAAGCCCGCGGCTTTCAAATCGCGTTTGAATTGGCCTTTGGCGCAGTAGGTAGTGAGATACCCCCCTGTGCGCATTACCGAGGCCATTCTCTCCAATACTGCAGGCTCCCAAAGCTCTCCTTGTTTGTTGGGGGCAAAGGCATCAAAATATATCAGGTCGAAGAAAGCTTCGGTTAGGCCTATCTCCTCAATTTTTCCTTTCCGCTTCTCCAACTGAAAGAGCGGGCCTAAGGAAAAATAGCCTTCGTCCCAGGGAGTTCTGTGTATCTCGGCCAGGGCATGGTCTGCTTGGGGTAGCGCCGTAGCAAATTCAGGATAGTTTAGCTGTTGCCAGATTTCCTCGGGCACTGGGTGGGCTTCCACTCCTGAATACCGGATGGTTTTGCCATAAGGCAAGGCAGCTTCCCAGGTTAGCAGGGCGTTTAGTCCTGTGCCCAGGCCTAGCTCTAGAATGGTGGGTTCCCGGTCCGGATGCTCAGCAAGCCAGGCCTGCAGGCCGTGTTGGATAAAGACGTGCCTTGATTCCTGTACGGCTCCATGATGGCTGTGGTAGCCCTCTTTCAAATCATCACGATACAGCGAGTGCGAGCCGTCGTCAGTAAGTATCAGCTTCATGGTCTGAATTAATAATAAATCGCGGGACCTCTTTCCGTTTCTACCTCCACGTAGGTAAGAATAGCATCCAGTTGATCTTCCGTCATCCACTCGAAGGTAGTCATCACCGAACCGTTCCACTCCTCCACCAGCTCAATGGCCTGCTGATCTCCTCGCCTTAGCAAGCGTCCGTTATCCCAGATGAAATCGTATAGCCAAAGCTTGCTTCGCCGCTCGGTCACTGCAGCGAGGCCAGGTCCCGTCCAGTCGGCGTGTATTCGGTGGCACCCATAGCAGTTAACAGAAAACAACATTTTGCCCTCTTCATATAGGGCATACCTGGGATCCAGGGTATCAAGTTCAGGCCCTAGATAATAGCTGGGGGAGTCTACTACACCACAGCCCAAGTAGGAGGGTTGGGTCCATTCTTCTTCCTTCACCACTAGGTAGGTGAAGCTAGACACCACCACGGCAGTTAATACGGTACACCATATGGCTAGCTGATGGAAGAAGGGAACGGGGTTCATAGGCTTAGTTTTCGGGCACTTTATATATCAACACCACCGCGTAGGCTTCAATTCCCTCTTGCCTACCTACAAAACCAAGTTTTTCTGTAGTGGTAGCTTTTATGCTAATGTCCTCTATAGGAGTATTCATCACCTCACTCAAAGTCGCCTTCATACTATCAATGTGCGGGTTGATCTTGGGTTGCTGTGCGGCCACGGTGGTGTCTACGTTGCCTACTTCATAGCCCTTGTCCCGGATCAACTTCATTACCTCCTTTAGCAAGATCTTGCTGTCGATTCCCTTGTATTGTGGGTCGGTATCGGCAAAGTGGTACCCTATATCGCGTAAGTTGGCGGCACCCAACAGGGCATCGCAAATCACATGGATGAGAACGTCCGCATCTGAGTGGCCTACTGCCCCTTTGGTATGGTCAATTTTGATGCCCCCAAGCCATAGCTCTTCGCCTTCTGCTAGCTGGTGCACGTCGTATCCAAATCCTATTCGATGCTTTATCATTTCCTTTGGTTAGTGTTCCCGCAAAGGTACTTCCTTCAGAAAGAACAAAGGTATTCCCTAGGTGTTTAGACCAGGATTTTTGGCAAACAAAAAAGCCCCTGTCGTTGTCGGCAGGG
>JBCBHI010000017.1:0-16582 GCA_038525885.1 Bacteroidota bacterium | reverse complement strand
GCATCCATGACTACATCTGGGTAGGACTGTAAGCTGTCGGTGGTAGTATTGATCAGAAGTTCTGAGCCATTGGTTACCCCAGCGTTTGTGTATAGCTGACCACGAACACTACTGGTTCGCAGAGTTTCGCTGATGTGGCCATGAACGACAATCAGCAATACGTCATTACTTGGATGACCAGTGACGGATTTGACGATGCAGATGGATTTGGTATTCGCCATACCACTAGGAGAATGGACGGTACTACCATCCAGTCTGAGCGGGAGACCAATACTACTACCGCAGGAAACCAGCGTTTCCCTGCGGTAGCTATCACCTCTTCTGGTGCTTATATTATTGTATGGGAAAGCGATGGCGATATTCGTGGTCAGCTATACACAAGCGCTGGGGTAACCAATGGTTCAGAACTTCTGATCAATACTACCACCGACAGCTTACAGTCCTACCCAGATGTAGTCATGGATGCTGCCGGAAACTTTGTAGTAGTATGGCAAAGCACTGCACAAGACGGTGACGGTACCGGAGTTTATGCACGCCGTTACAATGCCTCTGGGGTAGCACAAGATACCAATGAGTTTCAGGTAAGTAGCAATACCGCGGGTAACCAGCAGGAGCCTAGCGTGGCGATGGACGATAGCGGCAACTTTGTAGTAGCCTGGTCTGACTACAACCGTGATGGAAGCGAATACGGCATCTACGCCCAGCGTTACAATTCAGACGGTTCTACCAACGGAAGTAACTTCAGAGTCAACTCCACTACCTCCAACAACCAGTTACATCCAGATGTGGCCATGTCAAGCGGAGGTAACTTTTCCATTGTATGGGCTAGCTGGGGTATCGATAGCGATCAGGCTGGAGTGTATATGCAGTCTTATAACGCCGAAGGAGACGATAAAGAAGCGCAAACACAGGTCAATACCAACGAAACGAATTTCCAAACTTTGCCTGCCGTAGCCATGGACGCTGACATCGGTAAGATGTACGTAGTATGGCAAGGCGGTGAGAATGGAAACCCCTCTACTCAAGATGAAGATGACTTCGGCATCTTCACCCAGGCATTTGACGTAGCCGACCTGGAAAATCCTATCGCCGTAGCGAACAACGTTACTTTGTATTTGGATAACGTAGGGGATGATAAGCTAACGGTGGCCATGGTAGAGGGAGGCAGTTCCGATAACATTGGGATTGTGAGCACTACCATCTCCAAATCGAACTTTGATTGTGGTGATATTGGTGACAACAATGTAACCCTCACCGTAACAGATGCTGCTGGGAACACAGGTACCGCTATCGCCGTAATTACTGTATTGGATACCTTAAGTCCTACCGTAGGTGGCCGGAACCTTACTGTGTACTTGGATGCAGTAGGTACCGCATCCATCACCGTTAGTGATGCGAACAATAGCACTTCCACAGACAACTGCGGCATCACTTTGGAAGGCTTCACGCAAGACACTTTTACCTGTGATGATGTAGGTTCCAACACCGTTGGTTTCTTCGGTTATGATCCGTCTGGCAACTATGATACAGCCTTCATCACCGTAACTGTGCTGGATACCATCACGCCTTCGCTTACTCCGGTAGACCTTACGGTGTATCTGGACAATTCAGGTTCAGCTACGCTATTCTCCACAGACTTGTATACTGGAGCTTCTGACAACTGTTCTTCTGGAAACATCATTGCCTCAGACACTGTGTTTGATTGCTCAGAAGTAGGTGCCAACGTCATCAGCTTCACTGATGGTAGCGGCAACTCCCCTAGCGGTACAGCCACTGTTACGGTGATTGATTCGGTGTCACCCAGTGCAGTAGCCCAAGACCTTACGGTGTATCTAGATGGCTCAGGAAGTGCCAGCATCTCCTATTTGGATGTAGACAACGGTAGCTCGGACAACTGTTCGGCTTTGAACTATGTGCTTTCGGATAGCCTATTCGGATGTGTGGATACGGGCGCTAACGTCATCACCTTGACGGTGACTGATGGTTCGGGTAATCAGAGTACAGCCAACGCTACTATTACCGTGTTGGACTCTATTTCTCCCACTATGGCAGCCCGAGGCAGCCTTACTGTTTACTTAGGTAGTGGTGGAGCAGCCAACATTTCGGCGGCCGATCTTGACAACGGAAGTTCGGACAACTGTAACATCAGTTCTTACACGGCCTCGCAAACGGCATTTGACTGTACCGATGTAGGCACTATACCGGTTACTTTCACCATCGCTGACCCATCGGGCAACCAATCATCTACTTCAGTTAATATAGTGGTGGTAGACTCTGTGAAGCCATCAGTCACAGCCGTAACGGTAAATGCTGACTTGGATGCCACTGGGAACGTAACAGTTTCAGCCTCTTCGCTTTATACCGGAGTTTCTGATAACTGTGCTGTAGCAACCATTGTAGTGTCAGATACTACCTTTGATTGTACCTCTATTGGGGATAACCTGGTAGACATCACTGTTACTGATGTTAACGGAAACCAGTCCACTGTGCAGAGCACGGTTACCGTATCGGATGCTACGGCACCTACAGTATTGGGTCAAAACCTTACGGTATACTTAGACGCAGCGGGTTCAATTACTATTTCAGAAGCCGATGTAGACAATGGGAGCACGGACAACTGTAGCCTCGAGCTTTCTCTTTCACAGTCAACCTTCACTTGCAGTGACCTAGGTGCCAATGCCGTTACCCTCACAGGTTTCGATGCAGGTGGCAATCAGGACTCGGCTAATGTGACCATTACCGTGATTGATTCTATCGCTCCTACCTTGAGTGTTCAAAATGCTACTATTTACTTGGATATAGAAGGGTATGCTCTCCTGAGCTTTTCTGATATCGATGTGAGTAGCTTTGACAATTGCTCGTTTACAGAATCATTTAGCCAGGATGAATTCTATTGTGCTGACCTAGGAGAGAATTTGGTTACGGTTACTCTGACCGACCCCGCAGGTAATACCACTATGGAAACCGTTACCATTACGGTGGTAGATAGCATATCTCCTGAGGTGGTAACCCAAAACGTAACGGTCACCTTGGATGCCAGTGGATCTGCCACCCTGACTCCTGAAGAGGTAAACCTGGATAGCTACGATGTATGTGGTATCGAGAGCATGGTGCTGAGCCAGACTAGCTTTGCTTGTTCTGACATCGGAACCATCACTGTCACGCTGACCGTAACAGATTCATCTGGCAACTCTAGTACGGGTACCGCTCAGGTAACCGTAAATGGTGGAGTTAACTTTAACGGACCAGAAGACTGCGACCTTTCCCAGCTAATTGTAAGCCTGGACCTGGATACCTGTGCTGGCACCGTAGCCTACAATAGCGTAACGGACGGCGCCAATGGTACCGTAAGCGGAGCGGACTGGAGAGGCGGTTACCTAAACCAAGGCTTAAGCCTGGATGGAGTAGACGACTACATTTCCTTGGGATCTGATTCTTCGCTTGCCTTCACCACTTCCTTTAGCGTGTCTATGTGGGTGAAAACCTCCACCAACGGAAAGCAGTGGCTCATTGGACGGAATCAGGATGGATCTACCAGTAGCTGGATGATTCGTCTAAATAATGGTATCACCGAAGTATTCATGGGAGGTCTTCAGGAAATTGGGCCTTACAAGAGCACTACCTCAGTGGCTGATGGTACTTGGCACCACCTGACGACTACCTATGGTAACGATACCATTACCGTCTATATAGATGGGGCACAAAATGCTCAGTACACAGTACCTGCCGGATCCTTGAATGCCAACTACGGCCAGGAGGTATGGATTGGTAAGAGAAATAATGCTGATCCTCAGGCCTTCGACGGTATGATGGACGAGATCCAGATTTATGCAGCTGCTTTAGGAGCCAACCAGGTTTCTTACTTGGCAGGCTTTGAAGAGGCACCTGTTGCTTGTCCTGCGGATGACAATAGCGTGATGGCGTCTTTTGCTTTGGATGATTGTGGTAGTACTACTCTCACCAACGCAGCGGATGACACCTCAGTCGGGGTAATTGCAGGGGACACCTACATAGCGGGTGGCTATAACAACCAAGCTATTTGGTTTGATGGCGTGGATGATAATGCCAATCTAAATGATTCCGCATATACCATAGGAGAGGCCTTTAGCTACAGCTTCTGGGTATTCCCTACTAAGAGTAATGGCAGCAATGAGGTCCTTCTCTACCGGAATGAGGCTAGCATTTCCAACGTAATTGTACTGAACAACCTTCTCCCTCGGGTGTATTTAGGTGGTTTGAGCAATCCTGGTTACCACAACGCCAACACGCCTCTTACCGTGAACACTTGGTCGCATATAGGAGTGACCTATGAGGGTGGCATCTTCACCTTGTACATCAACGGCGTAGCGGACAAAACAGTCACGGGTCTGTCAGGCAGCCTCAACTTTACGACTTCCGGCACCCACTATATTGGGGCACGTCCGGATGGTAACCGACCCTTCCAAGGGGCAATCGATGAGATTCGGATCTTCAATGAAGCTCTGGAAGCTCAAACGATGGCTTCAGAAGTGACGCGGATTGCCAATAGCCCTGTACCCTGTCCTGATGATATCATTGGCGCATGGCTATTCGACGATTGTGGTGAGACCACCGCAACGGACTCGTTAGGTCTAAATAATGGAACCATCGTTGGAGCTACTCCTGGAACAGGATATACCGGAGCAGGCATGGAGTTCGACGGCACCAATGACTATATCAACATTGGCACCTCGTCTGATTTCGAACTATCCGATGAGTTCACCATTGCCATGTGGGTAAATACCACCCAGTCGGCCAGGTACGCAGTACTGATGGCGAAAAACCGGGATGGTAGCAACTTCTCCTATCAGGTGATGCTGAACAATGGGCAACCCGTGATTTCCCTCGGTGGCACTACTAATGTAGGCCCTCATCAGATGGCTTCTAACATTGCCACCGGCACTTGGACACATATCGCTTGGCGTTTGCAGGACAACACCCTAACGGGCTTTGTAAATGGAATCCCTGTTTACACCGCCACGGTTAATGGTGCCCTCAATGCCAATAGTGGTTCACCCTTGTGGTTAGGAGGACGGAACGACAAGTCGGACCGTTACTTCGCTGGTTCCCTAGATGAAGTGAAAATCTGGTCCAACGGCCTGGACAACTCTGAAATTTCTGCCTTGGCTAACGAAGCACAAAACTCTTCAGGTTGTACCGTAAGCCGCGGTGATTTGTCCGATGACTTTGCTGCTACTATTGACGTAGCCTTGTATCCTAACCCTAACAAAGGGTCCTTCGTGCTGCAATGGCCGGATGCTCCTAGTGAAGCGGTTACGATCGAGATGACCAATAGTCTGGGGCAGACGGTGTATCGTCATGAAGGCACCGTGACCACACAGCATGAAATCTCTTTGCGCGATCCTTCATCAGGTGTTTACTTCCTCTCCATAGTGGCGGGTGAAAAACGCTTTGCTGAAAGGGTAGTAATCAAATAACCAGAGGTTTTCCTCACTAAAAAAGCCGCTTGGGGTAACCCGAGCGGCTTTCTTTTTTACTGCTTATTGCACCTTAATGCTTCACATGGCTACCGTCACAAAAGGGGTAGTTCGCAGATTTTTCGCATCGGCAAAAGGCCAGGTCCTGCCCTTCTTTCCACACTCTACCTCTAGGATTCTTTACCCGAGCCGCCCCGGATACGATCACCGGGCCTCCTTTCACTACGGTGATTTCAATGCCTTCTCCTTCTTGAGCTATCTCCTCAAGTCTTTGCTCACGCAGGTTTTCTTTACCTTTTATAGACAATGCACCGGAGGGACATTTTGCCACTTGCCCTTCAATAGCATCGCTATCAGCGCCTTCCATATTTACCCAAGGTCTACCTTGTAGGTTAAACACCTTAGAGAGGCCTAACAGACAAATGCCCGAGTGCACGCACTTTTCGGCACGCCAAACCACGGTAGTTTCACCATTAGTATATTCTTTCTCCATACCAGGGTATCATTTTTCAGTTCTAACGATTCACGGTCATTGAAGATAAAACATCCAATGAGATTCCTTGTTCGGTTAGCCGACCCCTTGTGTCCTATCCAGCGATTTCCTTCACAGTAACCTAACAAACCTTACCCTTCAAAAACCGCCTGCTAAATGATCAGCCCCGAGGGGGAGCAAAAACGGCCCAATCTTATGCTTGCATAGACAAGCCACGACGGGGTTTAAGGCTTGCTGCTAGCCTTCCCTCAATCTGTACCTCTCCCCTATCAATTGTTTGATAGGAGAAAGGACAAGCGACAAAAAGTGTTAGTTTGTTTGAAATGTGAGTCTCAAAAATTGAAACCAATACATGAAACTAGGGAAAGACGTTTTCATTGCTAATACGGCTACGGTAACCGCCGATGTGACTTTAGGTGATCAAGCTTCCGTTTGGTTTGGAGCAGTCATTCGGGGAGATGCCGACTCCATCACCATCGGGGATCGTACCAATATTCAAGATACTGCGGTAGTGCATGCCGATGAGGGAGTGCCCACTCATATTGGTCAAGACGTTACCGTGGGCCATGGGGCCATTGTTCACGGTGCCACCGTGGGTGATTTCTCCCTGATTGGGATGCGTGCTACTATCTTAAATGGAGCTAAAGTTGGGGCCTACTGCGTGATTGGAGCCCATAGCCTAATCACGGAAGGGAAGGAAATCCCGGAAGGCTCTTTGGTCATGGGTGCACCTGCCAAAGTGATACGGCCACTTACTGAGGAGGAAAAAAATAAATTGGCGGCGAGTGCCGAACATTACGTACACAACGCCGCCGATTATATGTCTGGGAAATATGAGGAATAACTAAAGGACTACTTGAGGATCGTTTCCCGGCTGTAATCCAAATCAGTACCTAGCACCGGGAAACGCAGTCCGGCCATCATATAGAAGCCTGCGGTTGCCAACCCAGGGCGGTAGCCAATCTCAGCATTCAGTCCCCAACCAAAGGAACGGTTTTGGGCTAAATCAATCCCGATTCTACCTCCGAAGATATTCTGAAAGCCAGCATTCAAGCTGGACCCAGCCACTTCGTAATTGCCGTTGAAGGTTAGGATATCGGAAAAGAAAACCGCCGACGGGGAAATAATCACATCAGCATACCCAGTAATAAGATTATCTAAGATAGCCATGGCATGCCCTTCTGGCTCAGCGGCCAGGTTCCAAATCCAGCGCATGGAAACCCCGGCATAAAGCGCTCCCACGGAAACATTAGAGAAGGCGAGATCCTGAATCTCCATAGTCTCCGCTAGCCTGCGCACGGAATCATAGCGCATATTTACCACAGAACCGTCTTCTTGGGTGAAATTACCGCTTATTTCTATGCTATCCCGGACAGCTATGTTTCCAATATTTACCGCACTACGGTACCCAATGGCTCCAAACCGTGCCCCTACCAGGGTACGTTTTTTTCCTTCAAATTCGAAATGCTCAGTAACGGTTGCTTCCCACTCAGCAGACTCCCACTTTTTCCGTTGCACAGGGAGCTTGTAGATATCGGTTACCCCCTGATCATCAAAGAAGAAGTATTCTCCTCCTGCCTCTACATACGTATACCAGGCTAGGGAATTGAACCCAAACTCATCGTCGGTTGAAATATTGGCATTGTGGACGAAGCGGTTCAGATCTGTCTGGGGTGCATAGGTAGTACGCCCATGCAAATGGATGCTGTATTTCTTTTGGCCCAACTCGGTTTTGGGGTAAATCATGGCATCAGCGCCCGCCCCCCAAGTTACATTGGACACAAACATATCCGAATACACAGGCATAAAGCCCAAGTACAGCTTATGGATATTGTTAGGGTCGTCGCGAAGCGGCTCTGCGACTATGGTGCTATTTCTACCGCGACCCCGACTCCGCCCGGGCTGTGCGTAGGTCTCAGGTATCAGGCTCACACATAATAATCCAACCGCTAGGGCAATCGTAAAATTTCGCTGCATGCTTTCCTATGTTTCAGCTTTCCTACAAAGATACAATTACTTATGAAATAGGTGGAAAACAAGCAAGTTGGGTCCTCGAAAAATCCCAATCTTTCTTACATTTAATCGAATTGCAGATACTCAATGGCTTAACCCAGAAAACAGTGCGCATCCGCAGAAAATCAAAACAATGTCTAAACTGTGGCCACACTTTGAGTGAGGTGTACAATTGGTGTCCAAATTGTGGCCAAGAAAACAACGACCACAACGTAAAACTTAGTACCCTTATTGCAGAATTTTTTAGTAATTATTTTGGGGTCGATTCACGCTTTTGGGGAACCTTCAAACCCTTCTTTTTCCAGCCCGGATATTTGACCAATCAATTCAACAATGGAAAAAGAAAATCCTTCGTACATCCCATCCGGCTATACCTGGTAGTGTCCCTCATCTACTTCTTTGTTTTAGGGCTGGTAGGAAACCAATCTGGGTCCTGGCAATCTATCCTTGCCAACTCTAATAATGGAGATGATGTAAAGGTGAAGTTAACCGGGCCTGATGACGGAGCCGGGTATGGGTTTAACCTAACTACTCCGGATACTACCATGACCTTTAACCCGGTAGACTCTATCATGAAGGAGATAGACACCAATTACGTGTCACAGGAAGAGGTAATGGCTATGGTAGATAGTGTAGTTCAGAATTCAAATCAGTTAACCTTCAATCAGTCCAGCCTCAAGGAAACCTTATTCATACTACGAGACATCAACCTGTCCGATTCGGTCGCACGTGACAGTTTGGGCTGGGTTACGGTAGCTATGCGAGAATTTCGGCAGGCCAGAAAGATTGCCCAGTCGGATCTACACATTTTTGTCAGCTCCATCATTCAAAACATCCCCATCATGATGTTTTTTATGATACCCATATTCGCCGCATTGCTTAGCCTGTGGTATGTCCGGCGTAAGTTTCTATACATCAAACATCTCATCCACGGCTTGCATCTGCATGCCTTGGCCTATTGGGTGTTTAGCCTGGCAACTTTGATCATGATTTTCCTGATTACCAGTGCCCAAGGCAGGTTATGGGTAGGACTAATCGCTTTCTTGCTAGTGACAGTCTATTCGGCCATTTCATTCAAAAAGGTCTACCACCAGTCATGGCGAAAGACCCTCTTGAAATTTTTTCTGCAAGGTTGGGTATATGCCGGCGTACTCTTTTTCGCAGCTATTGTCGCCCTTACCGTTACCTTTTATTTGTATTAACTATGTAGTGCGGTAAGCACTTGCCTATTGGCCTCAATCACATGATCGGCCTGTGCTTCGGTGAGTGCTGCCGACACAAACAAGGATTCGTATTGGCTAGGTGCCAGGTACACTCCTGCCTCTAGCATGCCACGAAAGTATTGACCAAACTTTTCGGTGTCTGTAGTTTGGGCAGTGGCAAAATCAACCACTTGCTTGTCAGTAAAGAATAGGCTATACATAGAACCTATGTGGTTCATGGTGTACCCAAGATTGAGTTCTTCCAGAATCTGTTTGATTCCGCTGACCATACGATAAGTGATGGACTGCAAATATTCGTATACCTCAGGATGGCTCCGTAAATGCTTAAGCATAGCCAGGCCTGCAGCCATGGCTACCGGATTTCCTGACAGAGTACCTGCTTGGTACACCGGCCCTTGAGGGGAAACAAAATCCATCAGTTCTTTCTTACCTCCGTAGGCTCCTACGGGCATACCGCCACCAATTATTTTTCCTAGGGCGGTGATATCTGGGGTAACCCCGAATACTTCCTGGGCACCACCAGGAGCCAAACGGAAACCCGTCATTACTTCATCGAATACCAGCACTATTCCTTCTCGGTCGCAAATTTCACGCAGACCTTCCAGGTAGCCCGGCTGGGGAAGCACGCATCCCATATTGCCAGGTACCGGCTCCAAAAGTATAGCCGCAATTTGCTGAGGGTTAGCCGCTACTATTTGTTCCACGGCCTCCAAATTATTGTAAGGAACTAGCAGCGTATCCTTTGCCGTACCTTCCGTTACACCAGGGCTATTGGGCACTCCATTAGTAGCCAAGCCACTGCCTGCGGCAATCAAGAAGGAGTCCGCATGCCCGTGGTAGTGCCCTTCCATCTTCACTATCTTGTCTCGCCCGGTATAGCCCCTAGCCAATCGGGCCACGCTCATGGCCGCCTCTGTACCCGAATTCACCATACGCACCTTCTCAATGGACGGCACCATATCACAGATAAGCTCGGCAATTTCCACTTCGCGTGCGGTAGGCGCGCCAAAAGACACCGAACCTTTTACTGCTTCCAGGATGGCGGCCTCAATCCCCTCATGGGCATGCCCCAATATCATGGGACCCCAAGAGTTGATCAGCTCGATAAACTCATTTCCGTCTTCATCGGTCAACACCGCTCCCTTGGCCGATTGGATGAACAAGGGGTCTCCACCCACCGCTTTGAAAGCACGAACGGGGGAGTTTACTCCTCCAGGAATATACTGCTGAGCCTTCCCAAATAGGGATTGGCTTTTATTTTTCTGTAGTGTCATGGTAGATTACTCTTCGTCCTGAGTGGAAATCACCTCAAACTGAAAGTCGCGAAAGCGAAGAAGGGGTACAACTTGGTTGTCATTGGCACCCCGGAAGTTATATCCCTGCACAAAATTGCCAGGAATAAGCTCTCGGTCACTCATTCCGAATTGGAAATAAGTACCGTGATCATGAAGCATGTTCCCCAAGAACCATAGCATATCATAGCCCTCAAAAACTTCTCGGCTAGGCAGAATATTCTGCCGACGAATGTATGCTTCTTGGAAATCTTGCACTTCCTGGGTTTGCTTTTCGAAGTAAGTAGGTGCGGTAAGTGTAACTCCCAGACGCTCTAGTTGCTCATAGGAGATAAATTTAAAGTCCTTCAACAACCATTGTTCTGTACCCACTACCGGGATGGAGTCACCCTTGGCAGCGCGGGTCTCTATTGCCCCTACTATACTAGCCGCAATGAGGCCGTTATCAGAAGCTACTAGTATATGCCCAATACTATCATTGGGTATTCGGAAAGCTTCTTCTTTTTCAAGTCGCAAGTTAGGATTGTCACGCTTGCGTTCCAGATAGTCCCGATACAGATCGGCGGCACGCATGGAATCCAAAGTAACGAGTTCGGTATACCGTACGGTCTCCGTTAGGAATTCAAAGCCTGCTTGCGATTGATCTTCATCAACCTTCATCATCACGGGCACCCAAAAACCCCGCAGTTCCATCTCAGCCTTATAGGCATATGCGTACAAAGAATCCTGCGCCCGGGTACCATAAAAAATGTATACCGTGGAATCCGTAGAATTTTCAGTGTAGTAGTCGGCTACCCTACGGGCCCGCGTTTCATGGCTGGGGTTGACCAGGAAGGCAAAGGGGTTGTTACCGATGACCTCGGAATTGGAGCTTAGGGGGTTGAAAAGTAAGATTCGGTTTTCTTCAGAAAATTTGAGTGCTAACTCGCGTGCCTCGGAGAACAAGGGGCCAATGATCAGATCGACGCTTTTCATTTCAGGCAAAGCCAAAATGTTTGCGGTAGTAGCACTATCCCCCTTGGTGTCATACGCTACCAAGTCGATGGTTTTCCCATCCTCAGCCAGAGAATCTACCGCCATCCGCATACCCTCATAACGGTCGAGTAATCCCTGGTAAAACGGACGAATGGAAGTGGGCCGCAATTGACTCAATACCTCATGCTGAAATGGAAAGAGAATGGCTACACGATACTTTTCTTTAATGACCGACTGCCCAGGAGTAATTCTATTGTAAGTGGAAGGGTCCAGATCAAAGTCTCCTATCAGGAATTCTAATAGCTCCTGGTTTTGCTGCACCATGGGCTGCATGACAATACAATCTGCCAAATGCACCGCAAGCTCCCGGTCCTCGCTGTATTCCTCAAACAACCGCTGTAGTACGCGTACATCCGTCTCTTGGAGGATATAGTAGCTCTTTACTTTCTCCAGTGCATCTCTCTGTGTTCCTGGCTTCATTTGTTCCAGAGCACGATATCCGTCGCCCATCTTGCCCTGAGCAAAGGCCATGGTACCCTGCCAAAAAGCTACCTCCTTTTGGTCTCGCCAATTGGGATACTTACCCACTAGCCTACCCCATAGGTTACTTGCCAACTCTCCTTGCCCATCTAGCAATGCCGCCAAACCCTGGTAGTAGGCTGCATACGCCACAAATACATTGGTGGGTGACTCCTCTTGTGCTATGGCGCGAAAGGCCTCCATGGCCAGAGAATAACTCCCCTCCCTAAGTAATTCTTTGGCAGTACGGTAGCGGGCCTGGAAGTCAGTGGGTTCTTGCGCAAGGGCAGGTGCCATTGTGAGTCCCAGTAGCAAGAGTACTATCCCGTAGGTTCGCATGGTTCTTTGGGTTATTTGTACCCGCTCGTAAGTATGCGGGTATTATTACAGGCTGACATGCAGCCTAAAAAAGTATAAATTACTCCCACTCGATAGTAGAGGGAGGCTTGGAGCTTACGTCATACACTACCCGGTTCACCCCCTTCACCCGGTTGATAATTTGAGAGGAAATCTCCCCCAAAAAATCATGAGGCAAGTGTGCAAAATCGGCCGTCATGCCGTCTACACTCGTTACGGCCCGTAGTGCTACAACCTGCTCATAAGTACGTTCGTCGCCCATTACTCCCACTGACTGCACAGGCAACAACATCACCCCTGCCTGCCATACCTCATTATACAGACCGTGGTCACGAAGTCCTTGTATAAAGAGGTGGTCCACATCCTGCAAGATGCGCACCTTTTCGGCGGTAATATCTCCCAGAATCCGAATACCCAGACCAGGTCCCGGGAATGGATGACGACCCAGTATGTTGGGATCTATTTCCAGGCTTGCCCCTACTCTCCGTACTTCGTCTTTGAAGAGCAAACGAAGGGGTTCTACAATTTGGAGTTTCATGTGGTCAGGCAGGCCGCCCACATTATGGTGACTTTTGATGGTCACTGAGGGGCCTCCTACGGATACCGATTCAATAACGTCAGGATAGATGGTTCCTTGTCCAAGCCAGGTCACCCCTTCAATGCGGTGGGCTTCCTCATCAAACACTTCAATAAAAGTGCGGCCAATGGCTTTGCGCTTCCCTTCCGGATCGGTGATACCTTCCAACGCAGCATAGAACTTGTCCTTGGCATCTACTCCTCGGATATTAAGCCCCATGTGCCGATAGCTTTCCAGTACCTGCTCAAACTCGCCTTTCCTCAGAAGACCGTTGTCTACGAAAATGCAAAACAGATTGTCGCCAATGGCCCTGTGAATAAGCTCTGCCGCTACGGTACTATCTACACCACCGCTAAGTGCCATCACTACCTTATCGTCGCCCAGTTTCTTTTTGAGTTCTGATACGGTGGCATCTACAAAAATATCTGGAGTCCAGTCTTGCGAGCAGCCACATATATGAACTACGAAGTTTCGCAATACGGTTTTTCCCTCCACCGAGTGAGTTACCTCCGGGTGAAATTGTATGCCATAAGTATCCTGACCTTCTACCTTAAAAGCAGCTACCTGCACATCAGGTGTAGATCCTATTACCTGAAAGTTTTCGGGCAGTTGGGCAATGGTATCCCCGTGAGACATCCAAACCTGGCTATCCAGGCTTATTTCTTTGAGCAAGTCATAGTGGGTATCTACCCGGCTCAGCCGCGCACGTCCGTATTCACGGATTTTGGAGGGCAGCACCTGGCCGCCATTCGTATGAGCTAGCAGCTGTGCTCCGTAGCATACTCCAAGCAAGGGTAGCTTGTTCAAATAAGGGGTAAGATCTGGATTGGGCGCTCCATCATCCAATACGGAGCAGGGGCTCCCGGATAAGATCACTCCTTTATAACTTTCGTCTAATGCGGGGGCATTATTATAAGGATGAATCTCACAGTATACATTGAGCTCCCGTACCCTACGCGCGATGAGCTGGGTATATTGAGAGCCAAAGTCCAAAATCAGGATCTTTTCGGTCATGCGGCAAAAATACACCCCTACCCCGGATTTCTTGCCCTTGGCCGGGGGATTTTCAAAGTACTTAAGGACTGGCAGCTCTGCAATGAGCAGAAGGATGGGTTTTCATCACCATCGCTATATCGTCACTAATCGATTTGGGGGATTTCCAGCCAGTTTTTTGCTGCCTCAATATCCGTGAAAAGCTTGAATTTGTATTGGTGGTTTTGCAAGAGCTTTTCAAGTAAAAGTAGGTCCTCGGTGAGGTAAGTATGCACCCCAGCAATGGTGTATGACCTGGGAATATGGAGCTGTTCGAAAACCTTAGGCCGGTCTATGGCCATTAGCATGGTGGATTGATAGGTTCCCTGTCGGTAATCCACCAAGGCCCTTTTGGCTCCAGACTGTTTCATTTGCTCCAGAAAATCCTTAAAAATCTGAAGATTATCCGTTGCCTCATGTAATCCTTCTACTTTGACTAGCAAATAGTCTTGGTCTGGGAAATATTCAAAGGCGATGGTGGATTCATTCATAGTATGCAATCATGGAGTCCATCCTAATATTACAATATCACCCATTTTGAGTTGGTTCCCTATAAAACCAAAAAACCCCGCAAAAAGCGGGGTCAGGATTGAATACTCTCCTCTTCAAATATCTTGGTGTTAGATGCGCTTCACGTTCACGGCATTCATTCCTTTGCGCCCCTCACGAACTTCGTAAGAAACACGGTCATCCTTGGCAATGGGTTCAGTAAGTCCAGAGATGTGAACAAATACTTCATTGTCAGTGCCATTTTCTACAATGAAACCGAAGCCTTTCGATTCATTGAAAAATTTAACGGTACCTTCGTACATAATAGAATTAGATAATTGCGAATTGATATCAGGCCAAAGGTACATGTATTCTTGACTTTTTTATATCCGGCTCTGGTTTTATTCAGGTCCCAATTTTTATGAAAAAACTGCTGATAGTCCGTCATGCAAAATCAAGTTGGGAGCATCCTGAGCTCGCGGATTTTGATCGGCCATTGAATAGTCGAGGTCAAAGAAATTGCCCTGAAATGGCGAGCCGACTTCAGCATAGGGGACTCAAGGCCGATGTCATTTATGCTAGTGCGGCACGGCGTGCTTTTGAAACCGCCAAGGGCATTGCGCCGGGGCTAGATTTATCCGCACTCGACATCATTCCGCAGGAAAATCTGTACCACGCCACGGTTGATTTATACACGGACTTCGTGCGTGACCTACCCAATTACTACCAATCGGTAGTCATAGTAGGACACAACCCGGACATTACGGACTGGGTGAATACGATGTGTAACTCACAGATAGAGAATATACCGACCTTGGGAATGGCTTTGATTGAGTTTGAGGCAGAAGCCTGGGAGAATGCAGGACCGGAACAGGGCAGTTTGGTTTGGTACGACTACCCCAAAAAGCCTCAAGAAAGTAATTTGGCCTAAGCTTTTACCTCCTCAGGACTAGGTACATCAGGATTGACAAAGGTGAATCCCCGGGCATCATTTCCTTCATAAAAATCTACCTGCAGGCCCAGCAGGTACATGGTGTCCTTTTTGGCGATATAGACGGGATAGTTGTCATGCAAAAACTCCATATCGGTGGGCTGCTTTTTGTCAAAGCCCAATAGGAATGACATACCTGCACAACCCGCGCCTTTGATGCCTATACGCAGGCCGTATTCCTGTGGTATATTTTTCTTCTGCACTATGTTTTTTACTTCTTCCCAGGCCTTGGGGGTGATAGTCACCGGCAACTCGCTAAACATAATCCTAATTTATTACTCTATTAAGAGAATGAAAATCCCAGGAAAAAGTTCATCTCATATTTGAGCTTCTTAGTTTTGAACCTCACAGTGTGTGGCACACTTATTACATAGAATAAGAGCCAGGATAGATGATTACTATTATAATAGGAACCAACAGGCACTACGCCAAGTCGAAGTGGGTAGCCCATTGGGTCAAAGAGTTGTTGGACGAACGCCAAATTGAAAGTCAGTTTTTAGACTTGGCAGAGCTTCCTCCGGACGTAACGGTTTCGGCACTTTATGAAAACTCAGGAAAGAATGAGCAGCTCAATGCCCTAAGCCAAAAAATGCTGGGATCAGAAAGGTTTTTCTTTATCGTACCAGAATACAACGGTTCCTTCCCCGGGGTTCTCAAAACCTTCATCGATGCCCTACCCTACCCGAGCCCTTTGGGAGGCAAAAGAGCCGCACTGATTGGCATTTCCTCTGGTATGCAGGGTGGAGGACTAGCCCTAAGCCACTTCACAGATATTTTACACTACTTGGGTGTCCAGGTATTGGCCCAAAAACCAAAACTAGCTTTCATAGAGAAAAACCTGAAGGGCGATGCCCTGGACAACAATTTGTACTTACAATTACTTACTGAACAAGTAGAAGCTTTCTTAGAATTTTAAAGCAAAAAAAATCCTGAACTATAAGTCCAGGATTTTTCATCAACCTACATGAGTACTAACTAAACCTAGAGCACAACCAAAAACAGGTTGTGCTCTAGGTTTATTGATCTCTTCCTCACCCCAAATCAATAACCAAATTCGAAATTTCTAGAATAATGTTGGGGATACAGCCTGTTTTGCAAATGTATATTGGCTGCAGACAAAACACAATCAAAGGAATAATTAATATTCAGAAAACAACAGGGTAAT
>JBCBHI010000016.1:0-16779 GCA_038525885.1 Bacteroidota bacterium | reverse complement strand
TCCCTTGTAGGGGAAGGTGGTCATGATGGTGCTGGGCTCGCCCGCCTCGTTGCCATAGTAGAAATGGTATACCCGGTTGTTGTCAAAGTTCACCGTTTTTTTCACCAATCGCAGTCCTAGTAGCTTGGTGTAGAAATCATAGTCCTCCTGGGCATCGTTTACCGTTGCCGTTACGTGGTGTATGCCTGGAATTCGATATGCGTTCATGGCTTTCTTAATTTCGTGTTCCAACATCTATTTTAACGAAGGAGCAAGAAAACCTTCCCGGAAAAAATTGCGGAACAGCCAGGAAATTTACGGGAATTACGAGCGGAGGGGCTTCAGCAGGTCGGTGAGGCCGTTGAGTTTGATCTCATAGATAGTGGCCAACAGCATACCCAGCTTGCCTTGGGGGAAACCTTGGTTGGCAAACCATTCCAGGTAGTGCACAGGCAAGTCCGCCAGGATGGTCCCTTTGTATTTGCCGAAGGGCATGCGCATGGTTACCAGGTCTTTCAGAAGCTGTGGATTGGGGCCTTGTATCTCCATAGCCTCAAAGCTAGTTAGAATATAGAATTGAGAAGCGAGAAGTGAGAATCGAGAAGATAGAAGTGGGAAAAATTTATAGCCTCAGGGGTGGAGCTTGTTGGTGCCGCCGGGGCGCGTAGTCTTCGCTAAAACACCAACAAGGGCATAGCCACCCCCAAAAGTCATCCTGACGTTAGGAAGGCCCTAGGTTGCCATGGCTCATTTGGCAGCTTCAACCAGAAAACCAAAAGAGCAACACTAGGCCTCATTCCCCCCAAATTTGCACCTTCTATTTGATATCCTCTGCGTTCTCTGCGAAAACCCTGCGCCTCTGCGAGAAATCCAGTGGTTCCAACGCCAACCTCCAATTTCCAACACTCCACCTTCGAACTTCCAACTTCCACCTCCAATCTTTTAACTTCGGCTTTCACCTCTAGCCCCTAAATGACATGTCCGTATCTCGCTTAACCCACATTACGCCTATAGGAGTAGAACAAATGGGCGATCTGGCCGATCAGCTACAAAACCCGGAAGTACTCCGACTTGAAAATCTGGATACTGATTTCCCGCCACCTGCCCACGCGCTGGAGGCAACCCGCCAGGCAGTAGGGAAGGACGAGGCCAACAGCTACCTACCCTTTTTGGGATCGAACGCTTTGCGCGCGGCCGCTACGGAATTGCTGCGCTCCCAGACGGGAATTGCCTATGACTGGAAAACAGAATGTGTCATCAGTGCGGGAGGGCTCTCGGGCATTTTGAATGTTCTGCTGGCTACCCTGGAACCGGGTGACGAGGTATTGATGACCGATCCCATCTATGCCGGACTTCTAAATCGGGTGCGCCTGGCCGGTGGGGTGCCTCGCTTGGTACCCTTAAACCCTACACCAGACGGTTGGCGGCTGGATCTAGAGGCGCTGGCACAGGTAGACCCTGCCCGAGTAAAGGTGGCGCTTATGATGAGCCCTTCCATGCCTACGGGGGCCGTACTCAATGCCGCTGAGTGGAAAGCCATTGCGGATTTTTGCCAACGAGCGGATGCCTGGTTGCTCAACGATACCGCTATGGAGCGCTTGCTGTTTGACGGCCGAGAGGTTTTGCACCCCGCAGTTTTGCCTGGTATGCGGGACCGTACCATTTCGGTGGGGGCGGCCTCCAAAGAATACCGTATGATAGGCTGGCGAATTGGTTGGGTAGTGGGCCCCGCCCAGGTAATTGCTGACGTGGCGCGGGTAGGCATCTCCAATGTAGTATGCCTTAGCGGAATTGGCATGGCAGGAGCCGAAGCCGCCCTCGCCCATCCGCAGGATGGCATTTCTGAGTTCTGTGCTGAACTGCAAGCGCGCCGGGATTTGCTCCTCCATGAGCTAGCCGACTATCGGCTAATTACCCCTCATGGGGGATGGTCGTTACTAATGGATGTATCGCCGCTGGGAATGAACGGTGCAGAGGCCGCCCAACGGCTGCTGGAGCGGGGCAAGATTGCCGCTACTCCCATGACTAACTGGGGTAGCGAAAGTGCGAGTGCTTATGTACGCTTGGTGTTTTCTAACGAACCACTGGATCGTCTGGGCGGAATAGAAGAGCGCGTGCGTAGGAGCTTAGGTAGCTAAGCCTCGTGCGAGTGGGGAACACCCCCTGGAAATGCAAGTGAGAAAATGCCCTTAAGAGTTCTCTATCTGAGCCGTTTCGTTGGTTTGGGTCTGAGCGACTATGTCGTGAATCACCAGGTCCATCTGTTCGGCTAGCGGTTCCAACCTGTCCACCAGCTCCAGCTTGTTTTGTTGATTGTCCTCTATTCTGATGATCCTGATCAGGCCCATGATGGAGGCTAGTTTACCACGAAGGTCATGGCTCTGCCGGGCAGCGATGATCTTAAACCTGCGGTTTTGATTTTTAATATGTAACTCGTTCCTCTTTTGCTGGTCTATGTCCACCAAATTGACCGCCATCCCTACCAGTTCTTGTGTGGCATTGTACACTGGGTAGCAGGAGGCCATCAGCCAGACCATAGCCCCATTGACGGGTAAACTGATTTCCGTTCGGATGGAATGGCCATTGAGCACCTTGCGGCTGGCAATTCTGAAGGCCCGGTGCCATAGCTTGGGTAGCTTTGGGAGCACATTGGGGCCCAGGTCAGTGGGGGAGGTGACCGTACCCTGAAGTAAGGAGGCCGCTGCCCGGTTGATGTCGATCAAGTTGCCACCGAGATCAATGTAGATAATACCGTCCTGGGTACTGTTGATGATGGACTCGAATTTGGCCCTTTGGGTTTCTATTTTCTTACTACTCTTTTGCAGAGATTGAATGAAGGGCAAGTAGATGTACCGGACCTCTACCAAAATGATCACCATGGAAAGCACCAAAAGGCTTACCTCTACTACCAAGAAGGCCGCTACCCGTTTTCGAGAATCTTCTTCCAGTTCAAAAACGATGAAATCCATCTCATTGAGAAACCTTGCCTGCTTTTGAGTAAGTGTGCTAAGGGTAGATGTTGGCTTGGGGAGTGCCTGTACCGTACCTACCACTGATTCTATAATTGGGGACAGTGCTTGTAAAGAAGTACGGATGGATTGGTTCTTAACCGGGCCTATGGATATGTATTGGGAGCCCTCTAACAAGGCTTGGTGGCTGGCTTGCCACACGGTAGCCGTGGCCTTTACTAATTCAGTAGGCAAGGTAGAGTCGGTTTGGTATTCGTATAATTCTACCAAAAGTTTTTGGCTCAGCATCCTTTGCCTGCCCGCTATGTTTATTTGGGTAGCATCTTCTCGTTTTTGGGATAAGGAGTATTGAATATAGAAGGCATTGACAATGAGCAAAGAGATGGCAATGATGACGCTCGTAATATACCGATTATAAAGGGATTTATTGGATTTGATATTCGCTTCACTATTGCCACCCCCAGTTTCGTGCTTAAGCTGTCGCTCCATTCGCGTAGCTTGTAGTAGTTTTTAAGACAGAATAATTATTCAATATAGTGTCCCTTATCTGCTTCCATTAGAAAAAATTATTAAAACAATGCAATTCGAGTAATTTCTCTTATGCGAAACACGTCATATAAAAAAGTGATGTTTAACTTTTTGAGCCTGAAGGGGTAATAAAGTAAAACAAGGTGAAAAATAACCAAAGGCAATAGGTCCAATTAGTAGAACATACTCTGGCCCTCTCAGCATATTTACTGAGCACTGGAAAGCTAGCTTGCGGTAGCCCATTTCTGGGACTCAGCCACTATTTCATGGATCACTTCATCTATCTCATGAATGGGTCCCTTTAGCTTGTGGATCAAGGTCAATTTGGCGGTTGGGTCCTTTTCCATTTCAATTAACTCCAACAAACCCATAACACTGGTGAGGGGCCTCCGCAGGTCGTGGCTTTGTCGGTCCGCAATGCGGTGTAGTTGATGGTTCTGTTCCAATAGCTGGTATTCGGTGGACTTTTGTTCCTGAATATCCACCATGTGTATGCCTACTCCTAGCTGACCTGCACGGGCTCTGAAAACCGGGAAGAAGGATACCAATACCCAGCGGTCTTGCATTCCGTCGGGGATTTTCCATTCTACCTTGGTTACTGTACCGCGTAGTGTACGCTCAAACCCAATTCTCAGCATTCGGAGTAGATACTCCGGGAGTAACTCAGATAGGTAATCTCCACGTCCTACCGGATATCCTAGTAGCTTTTCCAGCAGCTCCTGTGCAGGTAAGTTGATATTGAGAATGCTACACTCCATATCCAACAGCAAGGTGCCGTTGGTGGAGCTATGCAGTAGGGCTTTGAACTTGGCGTTTTCTCCCTCTGCCATGTCTCTTGTGGCTTTGAGCGCGCGGTACATGGGTTGGTAGATGTACCGAACCTCCAGGCCTATCACCAAGAGAGAAATTATGAGCAGGATGATTTCTATGCGAATTACTCGTTCCAGTTTGCCGTTGGCATGAGATTCTAGTAGGCCTACAATTTGATCCATTTGGCCCAAAAAAATATGCTGTTGTTCTCCTAGGTCTATCAAGTCTATGGCCCCCCCTGCTAAGTATTGGTCAATATTGATCTGGGTTTGTTCTACAGAAGGAGTCAAGGCAAGCAAGCGCTCTCTAGCAACGGCAAACGATAGGGGTGAGATACCCAAGGTGGAATCCCCCTGAAGAAGTGCCCAGTGGTTGGTGGTTAGTTGTTTAAGGGTATACTGAAGAGCCGCAGAATCTTGGTGCCCCATCTGCACTTGGTAGGCGTGCATCGTAAGCTTCTGGCACAGCATGCGTTGTCGCCCGGCCAGATTGATCACCGTAGCGTCCTGTCGTTTTTGCCGAAGGAAATACTGAATAAAGGCTTGGTTGATAAGCAAGACAGAAGTGGCCAAAACGAGCCCCGCCAGAAAGCGCCAACGCTGCGGTATGAACAAACTGAGATTCACTTATGGTCTTGATTAATGATTCTTTGCTCTTGGAGCATATTCCATCCCAGATTTTATACGAATAAACCGACAAGCAGAGTTTTCGTCCCGACCACAATAATCGACAAACCTGTCTCTACAATAGAAGTAATTAAAATCCACGCAAAGGTGTTTCGGCTTTTTCACAGTAACTATTTCATCCGATTGCAAAGACAGAAATTTCAAAGCCTCCTTTACCTTTCTTTTCCAATTTTGTACCTCGTACTTCCCACTGCGAAATTCAAGCTTCCAACACTATGAAACGTACCCAATCCTTCCAACATGGCCCCGTACAGGGGGTTGGTTTTGGGTATTTCCCTTTCCGGGCTCCGAAGCTCATGGTACATGCATATTTCGTAGACGGGCTATTGATAGATACCGGACAGCGGAGGATGGCGAAGGAAGTGCAAGCAGCTGTAGGCGAGTTGCCGGTGGAGCAAATGTTGATTACCCATCATCATGAAGACCATACGGGTAACCTGCGTGCCTTGCGGCAGCATTTCAATGCCCCGGTATATGCCTCCGAACGGTGCCTTCAACTCATGGAGAAACCACCTGCCCTTAGCTTGGTACAGAAGATACTGTTTTTGGATAGGCCGGCTGCTCGTGGGCTCACTCCATTAGAGGGTACGCTGGAAACTGAGAGGTACCGTTTTCAGGTAATCCCCATACCGGGGCATGCGCCGGATATGATCGCACTGTACGAACCCCAACAGGGTTGGTTATTCTCTGCGGATTTGTACGTACTGAAACGCCCCCGGTACATGCTTCGGGAGGAGTCTGTGGCACAGCAAATACGCTCTATGGAGCGGGTGTTGTCGCTTGACTTCGATCAGATGTTTTGCGCCCACAATCCTCAGCTCAAGGAAGGCAAAACCAAGTTGAGCGCTAAGTTGCAGGTATTAAAAGAGTTAAGTGCTGAGGTGATTGCTCTGCATGAGCAAGGGTACTCGTTGCGTGGCATTCGTAACACTTTAACCGTAAAGGAACATTGGGGGGTGAGGTTGCTTTCTGGTGGGCTCTTGTCGGCTCATAATATAATCGCCTCTATCGTGCGCGATCATCAGGTTTCGAACTCAGCCGTTTAGAGCGACTCCTGGGCGAAGCCTGTAGTTTACTTTCTACTCTGTGGGAGTGGCCATCGCATACCCAAAGGTATTCTGTTCTACAGGTTAACATTATTCAAAGCTTTTGTTGCATTTTGCGCTTCCAAGCTATGATGACCTACCCCGAGACCATCGACTATTTGTACGGGCAGATGCCCAACTTTCAGCGGCAGGGTGCAGCCGCACTGAAGGAGTTAGATCTTACTACTACCCGCCAGTTAATGGCCGCGATAGGCAACCCAGAAACCAAGTTCAAATCTGTACATGTGGCCGGTACCAATGGTAAGGGAAGCAGCTGCCATCTGATTGCTGCTGTGTTGCAAGCCGCGGGGTATCGGGTAGGACTGTATACCTCCCCGCATCTCAAAAGCTTTACCGAACGCATCCGGATCAGTGGGAAGGAAATATCCCAAGCGGCGGTGGTTGAGTTTGTTGATCGGTCTCGGCCCTTTATTGAAGAACTACAGCCCTCATTTTTTGAAGTTACGGTGGCGATGGCCTTCGACTATTTTGCTTCCCAACAGGTAGATATTGCCATCGTGGAAGTGGGAATGGGTGGCCGGTTGGACAGTACCAACGTGATTCAGCCGCTAGTCAGTCTCATTACCAACATTGGGCTGGACCATCAGCAATGGCTGGGGGATACGTTACCCAAGATTGCCCGGGAGAAGGCTGGTATCATGAAGCCAGGCATCCCCACCTTAGTGAGTCAGTACCAGCCAGAGGTAATGCCGGTTTTCGCCCAGATAGGAGAGGAGCTAGGCAGCCCCGTGATGTTGGCTCCGGCACAGTGGCTGGTTTACCGTACGCCTGCGGGTAAGTTTACCATCTTTCGGCATGGGGAGGTGCACCTAAAAGACCTCACCTTGGGGCTGCGGGGCCATTATCAGCAGGAGAATCTACCGGGGGTACTGGCCGTATTAGAGCAATTGCAAGCCGAAGATTATTGGATCGGCGAGGAACATATCGCCAAGGGATTTGCAGAGGTAGTGGAGCTTACCGGCCTTAAGGGCCGCTGGCAGATTCTAGATGAAAGCCCGCTTACGGTAGCTGACACCGGGCATAATGCTCCCGGTTTGCAAGTCATCTTGAGTCAAATACAGGCTACCTCCCACCAGCAGCTGCATTGGGTATGGGGCATGGTGGCTGATAAAGATGCTCATTCGGTATTGTCGCTTTTGCCACCTGACGCCAATTACTATTTTTGTGCCCCTAAAATTCCGCGGGCCATGGCCGCCCAGGATCTTGCCGCCCAAGCTGGTGCTTTGGGTCTTCATGGTGAGGTACATGCTTCGGTAAAGGAAGCCCTGGCCCAAGTTCGGGCTGCCGCCGCTCCTGACGACTTGATCATGATTGGGGGCAGCACCTTTGTGGTAGCGGAGTTGGATGAATTGTAAATAATGGCGCGACAGAAACAGAAGAAATTTGCTCAAGTAGCCGAAAGACCCAACGTGGTACAGCCGGGCAAGCCCATTTTTGAAACTATCAAGGGCCAGTGGCATCAGGAGTTCTTTAAGAATGATCACCCCATTACCTTGGAACTGGCCTGTGGACGTGGAGAATACACGGTAGGCCTGGCCCGAGTATTTGCTTACCGCAACTACATCGGGATTGATGTGAAGGGGGATCGTATCTGGAAAGGGTCGGGCATTGCGCTGGACGAAGGCCTTACCAATGCTGGTTTTTTACGGATTCGCATCCTGGACATTGAGCAGTTCTTTGATGCCGACGAGGTAGACGAAATCTGGATTACTTTTCCTGATCCGCGTCCGCGTGACCGGGATGAGAAACGTCGCCTTACTTATGGCCGATTCCTGGATATGTACAAGCGTATTCTCCGACCAGGCGGCACCATGCACCTGAAAACGGACAACACCGGGCTTTTTGACTATACGGTGGAGGAGGTTTTCCCTAGTCGAAAGGATATCCAGGTCAACCTGATGACGCGAGACCTGTACCATAGCGAATATATGAACTTGCACCACGGTATCCGTACCCGCTACGAGGCCAAATTCCATGACGAGGCTGGAGAGGATATCAAGTACGTGCAGTGGCAGTTCTTGCCGGATCGTGAGAGCACTGAAAGTTGAGCGTACCGCACCCATTCTGTAGGTGCGGTAGTGTTTGCCCTCTGGATATTTAGCGAAATGCCTCCATGATTAGTGCCTCCCGCAAGTTGGTAGGATCACCAAAAGAGTCAGGGTTGAACGCCGAAGTATTGCTCAAAACGATCACCGTGGTGTTTTCCTCTAGCCCGCGTACCAGTACACAGTTGGCCCCCATGATGCCCCCGCGCCGTTCCATAAGCCGGGGCTGGGACTCCACAAATGGGTACTTGTACGTCCATACACTATAGCCAGGAGCTTTCCATTCCGGATGCATCGCATACATAGTTTCCTGACTTTGCTGGGTCAGAATTTCCCCTTCCCGCAGGCCTTGGTCTAGCTTGAGCAAATCATAAACCGTGCTGTACATATTGCCTGCGGCATGAAAGTTTTCCCAATGAATACTAGGGTCGGGTACCCATTCGCCGTTTCGGTTTTGGGAGTAAGTACGGGCTAAGTCTTCAGGTAAAATACCCTGCTGATGAAAGCCGGTTTGTCGCATACCCAGGGGATCGAGGATTCGTTTTTGCACTTGGTTTTCCCAGGTGTCCTGAGTGATGGCACCTATCACCTCACCTAATATGAGGTAATCCGTATCACTGTATCGGTGGGATTCGAATCGGGGTTTCCAATAGCCCTTTCGCAATGCTCTTCGAATTACCTGATGCTGGTCATAATGCTGGTTCTTATCCAAGTACCAAGTGTAGGGCAAGCCTGCAGCGTGCAATAATAAGTGGTGCACGGTGATTTGCTTGGCATTAGGGTATCGTTGGTTGGGGAGTAAATCTGCAAGGGTAGCCTCAAGCTTTAATTCTCCTTCCTCAACCAACTGCATGATCACCAAGGCAGTGAAGAACTTAGTGACTGAGGCAATGGGAAATTGGGTAGTGAGCGAGTTGGTTAACTCGGTTTCCGCGTTGGCCATACCATAAGCAGCTTCATAAGCTATTTTGCCATCTTGAGCTACTAGGATGGCCCCGGAAAAATCCTTGTCTATGGCATGAGCCAAGCCGATACTATCGTATCGTGAAAGAGGAGCTTGGGCCCAGGCAAGGCTACAGTTTAAAACCAGGAGGAGGGTAAGTGCTTTGTTCATCGTTCTCATTTTCCCTTCTATGGACAAAGCCGAGACCAGGATTGTAACTCATTGTATACCAGTTATCTAAGAATGTGTGGTAGCTATGACTGTACTATTATGATACACTTACTATGTGCCAGACTTGTACAAAGGAGTTTCCGTATTGCAGTGAATATGGTAAGAATGGAGTAGTTTTAAGTTGCTCTCAGGGGCAGCTGTAAGCTTCTGACTATCAGTGCCTTGTCAAAAATGTCGTAAATTTGCCGCTAATAAACCGCTAACGAATGGCTACTGGAACCCGTCCCACCAATAAAACCAAACACACAAAACTCATGAATCACATTGGTTCCAAAATTGCCGAGGCGAGACATCAAAAAGGATTTTCTCAAGAAGAGTTAGCGAAAGAAGCGGGAATAAATTTACGTACCCTGCAGCGTATTGAAACCGGGGAAAACGAACCCCGAGGAAGTACCCTCAGGTTCCTTTGCGAGGCCCTGGATATACAGATAGAGGATTTGGTAGAATACAACCGAAAGGAGGATCCGGGTTTCCTCCGGTGGTTCTACCTTTCCACACTTCTCGGTTGTGTTATCCCTCTAGGTAACCTGCTTATCCCGATGATATTATGGCTCACCAACCGCAACAAGGTAGTGGGTCTACAGGAGCATGGCCGTACGCTGATTAACTTCCAAATCGTTTGGAGCTTAGTTATTTACGGAGGTCCAGTTTTGGCTGCCCTTTTCATGATCTTCGGCGCAACACCTGATATGGGTATATCCATGGTTTATATCATGAGCAGCATTCTCCTAGGGTTTGTTATCAATATTGTTTGGGTCTTGGTAGCGGTATACCGCACCAAAGAAACCAACACCCAGCCTGTATTTCCTTCCATTATACCCTTCATTCGGGCATAATTGACCGGAGCTATGTAGATTGGGCCTGAGATGGCCCATGATAAAAAATTTTGGTCTGGCGAGCGCCTATTGAGTGTGTCCGCTATGCTGGTGAGCTTGCTTACCCTGGCAGTGTTTGCCTACCAAACCAACCTAATCCGGAAGCAGCAATACAAATCTGTGTACCCCTACTTGATTATGTCTAACTACTATACCGGGTCACTCCGGTATTCGTTTGGCATCACCAACAATGGCATTGGTCCTGCTATGATTGATTCTATTCGGGTAGTGACAGAGAGTGGGCGGGAATATGGTGATATTCTCGATTATTTGAGAGTCCAGCAAATTCCCAGAGACTCCATATGGTTTGTACATTCTACCCTATACAAGGGTAGTCTGATTGCTGCCGGAGAATCAAGGGATTTGGTTCAGATGGTAAACCCTAAGATGCTGGAGGATATGGGTCTGGACGATATGGAAGGATTGCCCGAAAATGATTTATCTGATGCTCGCGTCCTACACGGTATCCTAAACAACGACTCGGTTACTATAGAGGTGCATTACCGTTCTATATATGACGAAACCTGGGTTACCACTTTCAACCAAGCCCCACCTGTAAGGGAGGAGTGATGAATAGGAAGAATTATTTCAATCACTTTGCTGGCTGATGCGGTATTCTCTTCCGTACCTACGGTACTATTTCTTGTGGAATTCGATTATCCTAGGCCCTAAAGGGCCAGGCTACAATTATGTTGTCGCTACGCGACTGCAGTTTGTTCTACCTTGCCCACTCGCCGTTGTTGGTGTTTAAGAGAAGCGACACCAACAACCCACCAATTCACCGGGCTCAAGTTAATCCCTGCTTTCTAGCTCATGAGCATGTGTTGTTGGTGCCGTTCCAACCGGACCTAAAACAACGGCTTCCCGAACGCGAACAACGGCAGTAGCCTGTCAGAACAGCTTAACCCGCGCACCATTCCTACCAAACCCCTTGGAAATCCTTCTGGCTCTGGACTCCTTGCGCAAAAAACTACGAAAAGCATGAACATACTGAAGCGCCTAGGGCTAGGCCTCGTTTTTCTGGGTAGCGCAATAAGCTACGCACAGGATGCTTCGCAGCTCACTTTGGATCGCATTTATGGTTCTGGTGAATTTTCCTCTGACAGAATGGGCCCGGTCCGCTGGATCGCGGATGGGGAGGCTTACATCACCTTCGATTTCACAAGCCAAGGATTGGAGCTGGCCCGCTTTAATACCGCCGACCAAAGCCGCAGTGTGTTTCTTTCGGCCGCACAGCTTACTCCGGCAGGCGAAGACAGCCCCTTATCGTTGGAGGACTTTACCCTGTCTGATGATGAGAGCAAGGTGCTGATTTTCACTAATAGCAAGCGGGTTTGGCGCAGCAATACCAAGGGCGACTACTGGGTATATGACCTAGACCGTCAGGTGCTCTCGCAAATTGGGAAGGACTTGCCTGAGTCCTCCTTGATGTTTGCCAAGTTTTCGCCAGACAACAGCCAGGTGAGCTACGTGAGCGATTTCAACCTATACGTAGAAAATTTCGCCAGCGGTCAGGTGCGGCAGTTGACTCAGGATGGTAACCGGGACATCATCAACGGTACTTTCGACTGGGTATATGAAGAGGAGTTTGGCGCCCGTGACGGCTTCCGATGGTCTGCTGGTGGTAGCCATTTGGCCTACTGGCAATTGGATGCTTCGGAGATCAAGAACTTCAGCATGATTAACAATACGGAGAGCATCTATCCTGAAATCATTCCGGTACAGTACCCCAAAGTAGGAGAGGACCCTTCTTCTGCCCGGTTGGGCGTCATTGACGTGGTAACCGGGGCGCAGCATTGGATTCCGGTACCCGGAGATACCAAGCAGAACTACCTGCCTGGCATCCAGTGGGTAGATGATAATACGTTACTGATCCAGCAACTCAATCGGCACCAAAACCACCTGAAGATCTACGCCTACGATGTGGCCACTGAGGATATGCGGTTGGTGTTGGAAGAAAAGGAAGATACATGGGTAGATATCAAATACCCAGATGTGTCGGCCAATAACTGGGGAGATAACCACATCACCCTGGTGGATGACGGCAAGGCCTTCCTTCGTATGACCGAAAACGACGGTTGGCGGCACGTGTACAAAGTCAATATTAGCAGTGGTGAGAAAAAGTTGCTTACACCTGATGACTATGATGTAGCCTCGGTGCAGGTCACCACGGCCAAACACCTCTACTATATAGCCTCACCTGACAACAGTACACAACGCTATTTGTACCGGGTAGATCTCAAGGGGAAAGGCAAGACGGAACGGCTTACTCCTGCAGAATTCTCCGGCATCAATACTTACAACATGGCTCCTAACGGGAAGTATGCTATGCATACCCACACGAGCGCCACGGTACCTAGCACCATTCGGTTGGTAACTATGCCTAAGCACGAGACGCTTGTGACCCTGATGGACAATGAGAAACTGATGCTGAAGCTTACCACGATTGATATGCCTGAGGTAGAGTTCTTCCAGGTGACGACGGCCGAGGGTATGGTGGTGGATGTGCGGATGGTAAAGCCCGTAGGCTTCGATGAAAACGAGGAGTACCCTGTACTATTCCATGTATATGGCGAACCCTGGGGGCAGGTAGCCACGGATAGCTGGATAGGGACCTGGAATGTGTTTTTGGCTCAGCAGGGCTACGTTATCATAGACATGGACAACCGGGGAACGCCTTGCCTGAAGGGAAGCGAATGGCGAAAGAGTATTTACCGAAACATTGGCCGGATCAACATCCGTGACCAGGCTCAGGCAGCGCAAGAGGTACTTAAGCGGCAGTATTTGGATGCCGACCGCACGGCGGTTTGGGGATGGAGCGGCGGCGGTTCTACCACGCTCAACCTGATGTTCCAGTACCCGGATATTTACACCACGGGTATGGCAGTAGCTGCCGTGGCGAATCAGCTTACCTACGATAACATCTACCAGGAGCGCTACATGGGACTGCCGCAGGAGAATCGGAAGGACTTTGTTGCGGGTTCACCCTTGTCGCATGCCGGAGGCCTGGAGGGTAATTTATTGATTGTGCACGGCACGGCGGATGATAATGTGCACTATCAGAATCAGGAAATGCTCATCAATAAGTTGATTGAAGAAAACAAGCAGTTTGATATGATGAGCTACCCCAACCGCTCCCATGGCATTTACGAAGGGCCTAATACACGTCGCCACTTGTACACCATGCTGACTAAATATCTAATGGAGCATGTTCCGGTAAATGAATAAACAGCCTTTGCTTTTGAATATGATACTAAACAGCCCCGGGAATGTCTCGGGGCTGTTTAGTATTTCCTTGTCAGGATTGAGGCTGTACCAGCCTGAATTTGGGTTAAGATACATGATTAATGCGTTGGTAGTTAGTAGGTTGTGAGTCTTGCGTAAGCGATAGAGGCTTTGTCTGAGCTCCTCATAGGGCACCCTTCGAGGCCCTCCGCTTTGCGGAGCCTCAGGGTGCCCTATGAGAGCGAGTGCCGACAGCGCGACCCAAGCCCAAAGCCCGCAATAGCGGGCGACGGCATGGGATACGCCCAAATCATATCCCGAATTCAGGTTACTAGCGTTTGTCCTACGAGTTACTTGGAGGTGAGAACTTTACCCAAGGCAAATATGCCCAGGCAGGCTGTGGTACCTACAATGTTTACCGAAAGCAAATCTCCGTAGGGCACCTCCCACCAGTGCAACCATGCAGGTATCTGGTTGATAGCTAGTAGGATGCCCAGCCCTAAGCCTATGCCAATGGCTGTGTAGAAGGTCCATTGTGGTACCTGCCAGCGCCAGAACAGAAAAACTGGGGCCAGCCCAATCACCATGGTGCCACTAATGGTGGTAGCGGAGAGAATGGTAGGGTTGAGGAAGACTGGCAACGTACCCAAGATGGCAAGCCCAGCCATCATCCAGCGGCCGGTGGATACCCGTGGGGTACGCCTGATCTTGAGGTCCAGTACCATAAGCTTGGAAAAGCTGGAAAAGGTAGAGTCCAGCGTAGAGGCTGCCGAAGTAATCATGATAAAGTTCATGAGCATCATCATCACTAGGCCTAAGGACTGACTGACCGTGACCGTGGCCGGGGCTGCCAACTGTGCCTGCTGGCCATAAATGCCCACGAAACTGAACAGGGTAATGAAGAGGAAGCCCAAACCGCCCGCCCAGAAGAAACTACGCCGGGTAGTAGCAGGGTCGGAAATAAAGGCCCGGTCGGTCATAACCGGATCATGAAAGGGATAGGAAAGCGACTGTACCACCGCCACCCAAAGTAAGGCGATGCCCCCCGTCATGTTCCAGCTTCCTGCACGGGTATAGCTAGCCAACCCGCCTGAAGTGTTGGGTAGTAACCAGCCTAAAATCACCACCACCAGGACTCCAAAAACGACCATTTGGATGAGGTCGGTGAGGAGTGAACTCCGCAAGCCGCCCTTGAGGACGTAGGCCAGGGTAAGGGAGGTAAACACCAAGATGGATAGGAAGTAGGATTGCGACCCAGCCTCGCCAAAGTAGCTGCCAATCACCATGGTATTGGACCAAACTTCGTTGAATAGCCGAAAGGCAATGAGCACGGAGAAAATGGCAATGGCACCTTTGCCGAAGCGTGCTCCCAGAAACTGGTGAATGCTGTGGAAGCCGCCCTTTACCCGCAGCTGATACAGGACTACGCCCGCAATGATGAAGCTCAGGTAATACCCGCCATAGGCCACGCCACCCACCAAGCCATAGCTATAGCCTAGGTTGGCGGCGTTGGTGATGGATTTCGCGAAAATCCAGGAGATAACCAGGCTGCTGGTAAGCAGGAAGGTGGTAGGGGGGTGGGATTGCTCCGAATTGGCTTTGAAAAAGTCACTTGCCTTGCGCGACCACGGGGCCAGGAAAAACAAAGCGATGCTCGAGCCTAGCACCAAGACCCATTGCCATATCAGCGCACTATCCATACTATCGGTTACCGATGGTTGAACCGCGAAAGAAGGCATTCGTGGCTCATTCACCAAACCCCCAATGCCTAAGAGTAAGGAAATGTCGCTAATGAGATTCCCACTTTTGCCCCTAGGCAGATAATGGTATCTTGAAATTCCACCTGCCTATAGTAGCCCATGAACGACCTGTGCTTTGTGCTGATGCCCTTTGGGGAGAAAACCGTAGAGGGGTATACGGTCAATTTTGATCAGGTTTATGCTGAAATCATTAAACCGGCCGTACTAGAGGCAGGTCTGGACCCTGTACGTGCAGACGAGGAGCAGGCTGGTGGTATCATCCACAAACCCATGTTTGAGCGGCTTTTGCTCTGCGACTATGCGATTGCAGACCTCACGGGGGCCAATGTGAATGTATACTATGAACTGGGGGTGCGCCACGCGCAAAAGCCACATACTACGCTACAGCTGTACGCGGGCAAAACCCAACTGCCCTTTGATAATGCCATTAATCGGGCATTCCCGTATCAGCTAGATGCACAGGGCAGCTTAATTAACACCCAGCAGGATAAGGAAAACATAACTGCCTGGCTCAGAAGTGCCCAGGAGAATGCTGCCCAGGCTGACCCAGAACCTGATAGTCCCATCCACCAATTGTTGCAGGGCTATCCCAACTATGACATGCCCGGTAGTGGGGTGTTTGCCCAGGAGGTAAGGAAGGCTGAGGATTGGAAAGAGGCCATTCGGAAGATAGTGGACACTAGGGGAGAGCCGGAGGAAAAGCTGAAGAAACTCGAGCATTGGGAGGAAGCCAACCTGCCAGACCTACAGCATGTAGATGCAGGGGTGATTTTGGCCTTGTTCTATGCTTATCGGAAAGTGGGTGGCACTCAGCAAATGGTATCCTTTTATGACCGAATGCCCAAGCATATTACCGGACTGGTGCCTGTGCGAGAGCAGTATGGGTTTGCCCTTAACCGGGAAGGTAGACAAGAGGATGCCATCCGGGTGTTGGAGCAGGTGCTTACAGAACACGGGCCGAGCCCGGAGACCTATGGCATCCTGGCCAGGGTATACAAAGACCGCTGGAGTGCCTCGGCAGATAAGTCGGCTATTAGTGCTATAGCCGCCCTGGATCAGGCCATTGCGTGTTACCTCAAAGGGTTCGAGGCAGATATGCGGGACTACTACCCAGGGATCAA
Organism: Bacteroidota bacterium; assembly: GCA_038525885.1. Classification (GTDB taxonomy): domain Bacteria; phylum Bacteroidota; class Bacteroidia; order Cytophagales; family Cyclobacteriaceae; genus DMST01. The sequence goes on along the minus strand of JBCBHI010000016.1, from coordinate 501 downwards.
CGCCTTGAACCTGCTTCGGCAAAAAGATCCAGATCTGCCAGAAATAAAGAAACTAACCCCGGTGGTCACCTTTGCCCTTACCCGACAGATAGCCACCAAAAAGCCAGGATACTGGGAGTATGCTACCCTGCTGGAACTAGAAGTGCTCAACGAGGACTTTGGGGCGGCTAAAGCAGCGCTGGTAAAACTGCATACCGTAGCAGGCATAGAAAATTGGATGCCTGGCACTACCATCAACAACCTAAGCTTTATCCTAGAGTGGCGCGCTGGCCAAGGTAAGTCAGTGAGCGAAATCCAGGAACTGATGGATGGGTTACAGGAACTGGCAGATGGGTTGAGCTAGGGTAGGGGCTTACCCGTTCCGACTACAGAAAACCGTTTCTGGGTGGAATTCACACTTTCTAGTTTTCTGCTCTGCAGGATCAGCCTATTTTCGCGGGAAAACCGCAATATTCCCTTTATCCATGAGCTACCTCTTTTGTAATACCTCCAGTGCCCAAC